>CAZWIN010000107.1:0-8497 GCA_964633855.1 uncultured Chitinophagales bacterium | reverse complement strand
TCCGCCGGTCAGTCTCCTCAGCCCGTTCCATCGATTTATTCCCGGCACCGGTTACCGCCCTGCCGATACACTCGAGGACGGCATTGGCTACTGGGTCAGGGTCTCTTCCGCGGGAAAATTGGCAATGCATACCGGCTCGGCAACATTTCCCGCTGGAAATCCTCTCCTTGCGATAAAGCCGCAGCGCAAGCAACGATCGGCATGGCTTGCAGATATTGAGGATGAGAATATCCACGAGCTGGCCTTCACCGATGCAACCGGAAATACACGTTCACTTTTTGTTTCAGCCATGCCGGATGCTTCCGTAAAGGAGACGATGGAGTTGCCTCCACCACCGCCGGAGGGCGTTATGGACGTACGGTTCCGTTCACAGTACATGCTCGAAATCGCAGATGGTTCGCACAAAAGCGCCGAGGAATTCCCAGTCGCCGTTACCAGTGTGGAACTCCCGCTCAAGATTGCATGGGATTTCTCTTCGGATCCGTCGGACTTTGCTCTTCAGTTGACATTTGCCGGTGAGGGGCCGGAGACGCACCCGATGAAGGGAGCGGGAGCGCTCCTTGTCACCCGTCCGGGCTTGGTGGAAACAAAGATTATCATCACGCCTTCAGCAGCACCTGAACTTCCGAAGGTGTATGCCCTGGCACAGAACTATCCAAACCCGTTCAACCCGTTCACTGTCATCAACTATCAATTGCCGATTCGCAATTCGATTGCACTGAGGATCTATAACATGCTTGGCCAGGAAGTGGCGACGCTTGTGGATGAGATTCAGGATGCAGGGTTCAAATCGGTCAAGTGGGATGCGAGCGGATTTGCAAGTGGGGTGTACTTGTACAGAATGCAGAGCGGAACATTCTTGGATACGAAGAAACTCGTCGTTTTGAAGTAGAGGGGCCGACAGCCCTGCAACGAGAGAGAGGCTCTGGCGGAATACCGCATGCGAGAAAGGTCTTGTCGAATAACCGTGAGGCTCCGCCAGAGAGTTGCTGAAGTTTCCGGCTCTGAAGAGGGGCTTTGACATGCAGCAGTAGTCACCAGAACAACCACGAATACTCCCCGCCATAGAGAAAAGAGCAACACAGGTTCTGAGGTTCGCAAATAGAAACACCCGTTTCTCTCTGTAGGAAACGGGTGTTTCCCTCCGGCACCACTCCAGCAAAAAACACTCAAAATCAGCGCCAAAACCCTGACGTTCAATCTGGCATTGGGTTAGCAGTGTAGAAGGATACCACGATAAAGGGGTTTCACCAAACCCTAGGGCTTGTTCCTCCAGTATCCAACGGCGTTCCCATGAAAAAACCTTACAGTGAGCAAAAGAGCACTCCTGTTACGCGCGAACGATATAAACTCTGCCCCGCCTGCGGGAATTTTTCCGCGCAATCCCAAGGCCAGACGTTCTGTATTGTGTGCGGAACGAAGCTGATAGAAGAATGTCCACAGTGTCTTGAGCCTGTCCTGTATCCCACAGGTAGATTCTGTCCCATGTGCGGCGTTCGTCTTGTTACGGGTGAACACGCGAAGGGCATCTCGGGAGGGTTCGGGCATATGTAGAGAGATATAAGCAAAGAGAGAAACGGTTTTTACTTTCAAGGCGGTTCTGTGCTAACGAAGAAACTCGTAGCAATTGGGGAGATCTCCGGACAGATATCGAATTTTTGAGATTTAGATTTTCCTCAATGTTCGTTCCGTGGGACATCATCCTCGAATCAATCAGCCAAGGTACTCCATATTTCTTCTCGTCACCTTGTATACATCTACTGCGCTGTTCCGGCAAAATGATTGTGCAAAACATGGAGCCATCCTGCATGTTGAAACGAGCACTGTGTCCCTCATGTAGTCGGTTTGTTGTGGGGGCACATAGGAAATATTCAACGAACATCACAAAGACAGGGAAAAACCCTGGAAACAATTACAGATAAACATAGGAGAGTCAGCCATGGAGCATTCTTTGTTCAAAATAATATCGTGCCTGTTGTGTTTTACGTTGGTCATCGCTTTTGCATCGAACGCACAAGCGCAAGAATTCACCAATTCGGCGAATCCGTCGCCAGCAGGACCAAATTGCATTTGGGCGGATTATGATAGTGACGGAGATTTGGACATCCTCGTCACAGGGAACAACAATACCGTGCTAATGCGCAACGATTGTGGCGTATACGTCAACAGCGGTATATTGTTCCCAGCATTAGCCGGGTCGTCTTTTGTTGATTGGGAGGATTATGACAAGGACGGAGATCCAGATCTTCTGCTTAGTGGGGATGATCTCTCCGATGGTCCACCATATGTTACCGTGATCTACCGCAATGATGATGGTGTTTTCGTTGACATTGCAGCCGATCTGCTTCCAATGCGTTTTGGCTCAGCAGATTGGGGGGATTATGACAACGACGGCGATATCGATCTGGTAATGACAGGCCATTTTGGACCAGCAAACGTCTCTGGTTTTGCGACACGCTTGTATCGAAATGACAACGGGACATTCACACAATTAGATATCAATCTCCCAGGTGTCCGGTCAGGTGTTATTACGTGGGCTGATTATGACAACGATAACGACCTTGATCTGCTTCTGGCGGGGCCTCGAACATGCGCCCCAGTTCCTCAAGTATGCAATTCAGATCCTTTTGCAGAAATCTACAGAAATGACAACGGGGCCTTCACAGCCATAGGAGCGGGCATTGAACCATATTTCAAAGCAACATCAGCCGCGTGGGCTGACTATGACAACGACAATGACGTCGACTTTGTTATCATGGGCCAAATAGCGACCGGCTATTCGACAAAGGTCTACAGGAACGACGGGGGAACATTCGTTGAAGTTGCCTCGGTGTTGCCAAACGCGCGGGGTGGTCAACACTCTGTCGCGTGGGGTGATTGCGACAATGATGGTGATCTTGATCTTCTCATTGGTGGTGATTCAGGCGCGGGCGGTGTCCTCGCCGTGTACAAGAATACCACCGGGACTCTTTCTCTCCTCACCGATCTACTACCAGTAATCACCGCCGGTACCGTGAATTGGGGTGATAGTGATGGCGATGGAGACCTAGACATTCTTGCGGCTGGTTATATCCCATTCGAGGCCACGCCAGCAACTGCTGTGTACCATAACAATCTCAACCCTATTGTCGGCTTGCTGAAGAACTATGGATTCGAGCAAGGAACTTCACCGTGGACTTTCTATACTAACGGAACCGGGACTTTTACAAGCGTCCCATCGGGACCTTCCAGTTGCTTCGCGGCGAAGATCGCTATCGCAACACCTGGAAACAATACCCAAATGTACCAGACGGGGATGGTTCTTGAGCCACGGACGAGATACAGACTCCGCTTCTCTGCTTACTCCACGTTAGGTCATAACCTTTCCGTTGTGCTTCATCGTAACTCCGTTCCCTACACCAACTATGGCCTCAACTGGAGTGTCGATCTCGGTACATCATGGCAGAGCTTTGTAACGGAATTCGTCACAACTGGCTTCATCACTGTTACGGAAAACGCCCGACTTCGATTTGCGGTTAACGCGTTTGGTGCCGCAGGAGAAAACTACTACATCGATGACGTGCTCTTAGAGAAGGTCGGGAACACCACTCCCGTCATCACGTCACACCCCGAGGACAAGACCGTTTCTAAATTCCAGACTGCAACATTTACTGTTGCTGCAACTGGGGCGGGACCTCTCTCTTATCAGTGGCAAAAAAACAATGTCAATATTGCATTTGCGACGAACGCATCCTACACCACTCCACAGGTGATCCTGGGCGATGACGGCACCCAATTCAGGTGTAACGTGAGCAACCCATATGGAAGTGTTTATAGCAACCCCGCCACTCTCCACGTTATTCCTGCAATCAATGTCATACAGAACGCCAGTTTTGATGATGGCTCAGAGGGCTGGACGTTCTTTACGAACGGTACAGGCAGTCTTTCCGCTGTTGCTCCAGGGTTTGGTGGGACTGGAAACTGCGGTCGAGTGCTAATCGGAACACCGGGAACAAATGTTCAACTCACACAATCCGGAATACCGCTTGAACCTAACACCATGTATGACCTCGGATTCTACGCGTACTCCTCCTCTGGCCATAATATGTCCGTATATCTGCACAAACAGGGATCGCCTTATACAAACTATGGGGTGAATAACTGGATAGTCGATTTAACCAATGTCTGGCAGAGATTCTCAAGCATTATTACAACATCAGGATTCTCCTCCGCCGTCTCTGATGCTAGGTTGCGCTTCTGGTTCGCACCATTTGATGCTGCAGGCGATCAGTTCTTCATTGATGATGTCCGATTGGTGAAAATGGGTCCCGGAAAATTAACAGTTACTGAACAACCCGTTTTGTTTGCATTGCACCAAAACTACCCGAATCCGTTCAATCCTATCACAGTCATTTCCTATGACCTTCCTCTGAACTCGCGGGTCTCACTCAAGGTGTACGATCTGCTTGGGAAGGAGATCAGCAGCTTGGTCGATGCTATCCAGGAGTCGGGGGTCAAATCGGTGGAGTTCGATGCAAGCAACCTTGCGAGCGGCGTGTACCTGTATCGCATTCAGGCGGGTGACTTTGTAGCATCCAAGAAACTTGTAGTGATCAAGTGAGTTTAGGATCGCTTGAGTTTCAGGATTTTGGAATTCGTTACGATATTTGATCCTTCATTTTCCCGCCGCCTGAAATGCACAACGCGGCGGGAATGGGCCCGAAGCAGTCCTCCGGACAAGACATCAGCGAGGTTACCAGCCTTGTCGCAGAGCTAACTCGGTTATTCTGGAAGTTCATTCTCATGTGGCGCTATCTCTGGATGGTCCAGCTCGGGGCTACGCCACACTTTTTTGCTGACTCTCCGCAAGATGAACCAGCGGAGTAAATTCAATATCGTCTATTGCCGAAGGCAAAGGAGGTTCGTATGAAGCACCAGAGGTCATTTTCTTGCATGGCGTTTTGTTTTTCAATAGCTACCATTATTGTCTGTGGATTTACAGACACCGCGTCAGCCCAAAACCTTATTTTGAATCCTGGGTTCGAGTCGGGCACAAACCCATGGCAGTTCTATACAAATGGTGTGGCAAACTTCTCAAATAATACCGCGGGCGAGCAGAGCCTACGGGCCGGAATGGTTCTGGTTTCCCAACCAGGCACAAACATGCAACTATACCAAACTGGCATTCGCCTCCAGGCAAATACGTGGTACAGATTGCGTTTCCGTGTGGTGCCGGGAGGTGGTGGTCCCACCTGGATCGACAGACCAATTTCTGTCTCGATTCACAAACATACGGCGCCTTACACCTCGTATGGGCTGAATAATCTCGTTTTTCCCTTCAATCGTTGCGACCGCTTTGCGTGGGCATGGGTTGAATTTAAGACAGCAGGATTTATAGGCACGGTGAATGACGCTCGGTTACGATTCACGATGAATCCCTACTTCCAAAGTGGTGATACCCTGATCGTCGACGATGTTGAACTATTGAAAGAGCCGTACTCTGTGACTCAAAACTTGGTTCGCAACCCGGGGTTCTGGCCACACCTTACGCCCTGGACATTCCATACCGATGGATCAGCTTTTGCAACTACACGAAACTATCCGGTTTCATGTGCTCAGGGAGGGCTTGATTTTGATGTCGTCCAGCCAGGCACAAACACACAACTATCCCAAAATGGAATCCGGCTTGAACCAAATTCGCGATATAGAGTTTCAGTCGCTGCAGAAATCGAAGGAACCGCTTCGGTCTACATCCATGGCGACACCCCGCCGTACACCAACTACGGATTGCAAGGTTTCGTTGTGGGCCCAGGAAACACACAGTGGGAAACCGAGTTTACAACGCGCGGCTTTTCTGCTCCTGTAAGTAACGCTCGCATCCGACTCTCGTTTATGACGCCAGTGGGCGGTTTTCTCTACGCAGTCTCGCTACAGAAGGTCATTTCAAAAGAATCCGCTGGCAGAGAAATCACTCCCGCCCAATTCAGTCTTGGCCCCAATTATCCCAACCCATTCAACCCAGTCACCGTCATTTCGTATGACCTGCCTGTTACCACTCAGGTATCACTAAAGGTCTACGATTTACTCGGGAAAGAAATCACTGCACTGGTTGATGGAATGCAAGACGCGGGATTCAAGTCGGTGGAGTTTGACGCGAGCAACCTTGCGAGCGGCGTGTACCTGTATCGCCTTCAGGCGGGTGACTTTGTAGCAACGAGGAAACTTGTGGTGGTCAAGTAAGCATAGGATTCGTGTTTGCTTGTAGATCGGGATCCGTTGTGATTTGATTGTTGAGTTTTGAGCTTTCGTTCATTCTAATGTGGCGCTATCCTCGGATACATGAGCTGGGGGGCGCCACTTTTTGTTTTTTTACACCTTGCCGGAGGAAGATATGAATTCACGACTCTTGTTTCTCGCTGTGCTGATGCTTGTAGTTCTGCAGGCTGCATCAGGACAGGTACCAAAGACTATGTCATATCAGGGTTTGCTGACGAGCGCGGCAGGAACCCCGCTGGAAGGGACATTCAACCTGACATTCCGGCTCTATACTCTTCCCTCCGGTGGAGCAGCACTCTGGACCGAGACACACAGTAACATCCCGGTCCAGCAAGGAACGTTCAACGTTATCCTCGGTTCGATCATGCCGTTCAACGGAATGAGCTTTGGCCAGCAGTTGTACGTTGGCGTCACCGAAGGGGCAAACCCGGAGTTCACACCACGGGGAACATTTGCGAGTGTGCCATACGCATTCCGTGCTGACACGGCTCTTTATGTCCAGGGTGGTGTTGGTACATTCCTCCCGTTGAGCGGGGGCACGATGACAGGTCCGATCACTAGCACAGGCGATCCACCGATTACGATGGGTAAGGGAAATTTTGGGACTGGAAATACTAACGCTGGAATAGGTGCATTTGTCGCCGGCATTGCTAACACTGCCAGCGGCGACTATTCGACCATTGGCGGTGGAGGATATCACACCGCTAGCGGTTGGGGTTCTACAATTGCGGGCGGTGGGTTTGAATCCCAGACACCTGGAGGCGATTATCTAGGAAATACCGCCAGTGGGTATTTAGCTACTGTGGGTGGTGGCATTTTGAATACTGCTTTTGGCCTTGCCGGGACAATTGGTGGGGGGGTTTGGAACTATTCTTTTGACCATGCCGCAGTCAGTGGTGGCGAACAAAATCGTGCATTGGCCGGTCACGCAACAATTGGCGGTGGAATGGGGAATGAAGCAACCGGGTCATCATCATTTATTGGGGGTGGCTCATGGAATCATTCCCGCGGGCAGTATTCAGTTGTATCTGGAGGCGGAGGCGGAACTTTGAGTGATTCAAACTCTGCACTCGGGGATTACTCGACTATCGGTGGCGGCATATCAAATAAAGTTACGGCCAGTTATGGAACCATCAGTGGGGGGCAGAGCAATTCGGCGCTCAACTCAAATGCAACCATTGGAGGTGGCGCCTTCAACATCTCCAGTGGCAACTTTGCCACAGTGGGAGGTGGCGAGGAAAACAGTGCAAGTGGTCTGCACACAACCGTCGCAGGTGGATATGAAAACTCTGCCACAGGCGAAGGAGCAACCGTCGGTGGTGGAGGCTGGTTTGAACATGGCAACATAGCAGGAGGCAATTTCGCAACAGTGGGAGGCGGAAGCGGAAATGCTGCAACCGGTGGCTCCTCAACAGTCAGTGGCGGAGGAGGTAATCTTGCGATCGGCAACGAGACCACCGTTGGAGGTGGTGTATTAAATCAAGCGGGAGGTGATCGATCCACGGTGAGCGGAGGTTACGACAATTATGCAACTGGTATCGCCGCTACTGTTAGCGGTGGGTCTTGGAATCGAGCACGCGGCCAATACTCCTTTATTGGCGGCGGCGGCGGTGCTAATCTCGCCGATTCAAACTCAGCCCTCGGTGACTACTCAACTATAAGTGGAGGATTTAGAAACAAGGCAAGTCTGTCGTTTTCTACTGTTAGTGGCGGTGACCTAAACACAGCGAGCGGTGTGTGTGCCACCGTCAGCGGTGGGGAATCCAGCTCTGCAAGTGGCGCCCGTGCCACGATTGGTGGTGGAGGTAGTAACAATGCAAGTGGGCTTATGGCTACAATATCTGGAGGATCTTTCAATTACGCGTTCAGCGATTATTCCTCCGTTGGTGGCGGTTATACCAATTCTGCCAGAGGAACTTCTGCCACTGTGGGGGGTGGATTTGGGAATGACGCAAGTGGGCTGGCATCGACCATCAGTGGCGGGAAGTACCTCCGTGCTAGAGGCCAGTACTCGATAGTTAGTGGCGGCGGTGGGGCAGATCCGGTTGATTCAAACTCCGCACTTGGGGATTACTCGTCGATTAGCGGCGGCAGAGCTAACAAAGTCACTGTGAGCTATGGGACCATCGGCGGAGGTTATTTCAATGGCGCAATAGGGGTTTCTGCTACTGTCAGCGGCGGACAAACAAATACTGCTAGTGGTGACTACTCAATGAGTCCGGGCGGGCGGTCAAATACTGCG
>CAZWIN010000106.1:0-8510 GCA_964633855.1 uncultured Chitinophagales bacterium | reverse complement strand
GTTTTTCGTTCCGACCCGATTCTTGAATCGGATGCTTCCGGTAATTTTTATTACAACAGCCTAACCACACAAGGCGGCGGTTATCATTGTGATGTCTTCCGGTCGCCGGATGGCGGCATGACATGGGATGGAGGAACTCCCGCACAGGGAGGAGATAAACAGTGGATGGTGATTGACAACAGCGGTTCCATGGGCGAAGGGCAGGTTTATTCAAACTGGACGCAAGCATACAGTATTTGTAACCCTGACTTCTTTACGCGGTCAACGGACGAAGGCGATTCTTACGAAAACTGCACCTCAATACCGGGTGAGCCGTTTTGGGGAACTCTTGATACCGGTCCTGATGGCGAATTGTATGTGGCGGGAGTTGGCAGCACGAATTTTACCGTAGTGAAATCACTCACTGCAAAGGATTCAAGCCAGACTCCTACTTGGGGATCGCCTGTCACCGTGGATCTTGGCGGCGACCCACTGGCATTCGGTGGTATGGCGACTCCCAATCCGGCAGGGCTTCATGGGCAAACCTGGATTGCTGTTGACAGATCATCGGGTTCGAGGAGCGGCTATGTGTACTTGCTTTGTTCGGTTGCACCATTTTCAAGCAGCGACCCTCTTGACGTTATGTTTGCCCGAAGTACTGATGGCAGTGCAACATGGAGTTCGCCGGTGCGGGTGAATGATGACACACGCACAGGAGAGTGGCAATGGTTCGGTACCATGTCCGTTGCGCCAAACGGACGGATTGATGTTGTCTGGCTGGATACGCGTGATACTCCCGGCAGTTTGTACTCGTCACTCTATTATTCTTTTTCATCAGATGGAGGCGTTACCTGGTCTGCCAACAAACGGCTATCGAGTTCTTTCGATCCTCACACCGGTTGGCCGCAACAACAAAAGATGGGTGATTATTTTGATATGGTCTCCGATGACAGCGGTGCGCATCTCGCGTGGGCGGCAACGTTCAATGGAGAGCAGGATGTGTATTACGGGCGCATTACAGTGCCGGATGATATTGCCATAAACAGTGATAGCCTTTCCTTCGGCAACGTTACTGTCGGTTCGTCAGTTACGGATTCGTTGACGGTCATGAATTTCAATTCTTCTCCGATTTCCATTTCCTCGGTAGCTTCGAGTGACAGCACATTTACCGTCAGCCCATCATCGGCAACCTTGCCTGCCTCAAGTAGCCAGAAATTTTATATCACGTTTTCCCCGTCACTTGTTGGAGCGAAGAACGCCGACATTGTGCTAACGTATAACAGGCCGGGTTCGCCGGATACCGTGCCTGTAAGCGGAACGGGAATCGTTCCTGTGATTGCCGTGGTGATGGAGGATGGGGATGGCGATCTTGCAACGACAGGCGACCAGGCTCCAAAACGATGGCGTATCTCACTCTACCGTGATTCTGTTTCCGCCGCTACACTCATCAGCGCCAGGGATTCAAGCCAGTTGACGACCGTAATTGCTCAGGCGGGAACATATGTTGTAAGCGAAGCAGACAGTGGAAGTTCGTGGGTTCGCATCAACGGAAACGGCACGCGCTTTGATACATTGTTTGTTCAGTCTTCATCCGGACCTGCGACATTTATCAATACGAAATTGTATTCCATCAACATAGCTGCGGATAACGGATGGAACATGGTTTCTGTGCCTGTTACAGTACTTGATTTTCAGGCTGATGCACTGTTTCCATCAGCAATGTCTGCGGCATTTGCTTATGAAGGGGGATACATAGAGAAAGATACATTGGGAAATGGCCCGGGCTACTGGCTGAAGTTCACAGGTTCCCAGATTGTGCAGGTAACAGGCTTTGCGCGGCCATCCGATACCGTGGATGTGGAACAGGGCTGGAATCTTATCGGCACCATCAGTGAATCAGTGTCGGCATCAGAGATTACCGCCATTGGGACGTCCTTCCAATCCTCCTTCTTTGGTTACGGCCCGGGCGGTTATGTGGAAAGCAGCACATTAGAGCCCGGAAAGGGATATTGGGTAAAGGTAAGCAATGAAGGCAAGATAGTGATAAGGCCGTCTGGCGGGCCGGCGAAACCCGCTCAATCTGTGAAGGGTACCACAATTGAGAGTGTGAATTCAAGAGAATAGTTGTTGGATTTCAGTTTGTATTTCGCACGGGCTCAAGAGATTGAGCCCTTGTGTATTTATACACCAGCATTGACTGAAGAATCAAATTTTGGTAACTTACTATTGAGTTTCTCTGCTCTTTGAGTGGTTCCTTTTTGAAAGTAATGAGGTTTTGGTGGAATTTCGTTACAGGCTTGGCGTTTTCGGGGTGGTTGTTCTTCTGATATTTTCAATCTCCAATCCTCCCATTATTGCACAACCTTCGGTTACGCTTCTTGATACTTTAGACCATCCTCATGGTGTCTCACCACAGAACACCAAATTCTCCGCATGCTGGGGCTGGGTTTCGCCTGACGGAAAAGAGTACGCTATTATTGGAACGTACCTCGGCACATCAATTATTGATCTCAATGTTTCGCCCATACGGGAGGTTGCCTTTATTCAAGGGAACCCTGCATCGTATTGCTATCATGAATTCAAAACTTACCGCCAGTATCTCTACATCGTTTCGGAAGGGGGAAGAGGTGTCCAGATTGTTGATCTCTCACAGCTTCCGGACACCGCAATTCTGGTCAGGGAGTTTCAATTTACGCTCAGCGGGAAAAATATTGTCCGCTCACACTCCGTAACCCTCGCTGACGGTTATTTGTATCTCAACGGTTCATCGGGTTGGTCACCGGGTGGTTGTGTGATTTTCTCTCTTCGGAATGACCCCACAAACCCGGAATACGTTGGACAGTTTGAACCTCAGTACATCCACGATGCCTACGTGCGCAACGATACGCTGTACGGCGCGGCAATTTATTCCGGTGGCGGGTTGTACGTTGTGAATGTGCAGGATAAGGCAAGCCCTGTCGTGATGAGGAAAATTGAATACACCGGCAGCGGGACGCACCACGCGTGGGCAACACTCGATGGCAGGTATGCATTGACCACTGATGAAATCGGCACAACAGCATCGAACTTGAAAATTTGGGATATGCAGAACCTGGGAGCGGGTCCGCCGTACACGCCGCTTGCAACGTACAGCCACTCACCAAGCGATCTGATCCATAATGTACACGGGCGCGGCAAGTATGCTTTCATTTCTCACTATACCGCGGGCATGTGGGTTGTTGACGTGAGTAATCCTGCTGCTCCCGTTGAAGTGGGCGGCTATGATTCCTACCCCGGCCCGGGGGGTTCCTATGGCGGTTGCTGGGATGCCTATCCATACTTCCCGTCCGGCAGATGGATAGGTTCGGACATGCAAACCGGACTCTATTTGCTGAGCTTTGATTTGATGGCGCCGCGCATTCGTTCGTCGCTGCTTTCTCCGGCGAACGGAGATACGCTTCCTTCAAATGTGAATCCCGCATTTCTCTGGCGGCTCGCTGCAAACCAGACAGACGATCCTCATTATTATGAAGTACATTTGCAGGGCCCCGGCGTTGATACCTTGCTGAAAACGCGGGATACCACGTTGACAGTACCATATCAACTTTTGCAGGAAGGCGGATCGTATTCATGGCATATCTGGATTAAAGATGAGTTTACTCAAGTTTCCAGCCAGGATACGCTCCATTTTGTGTATGGTTCTTCAGCGACGGGAGTGAAGGAAGAACAGCCTGCGGAATTTTTTCTGGCACAGAACTATCCCAATCCGTTTAATCCGAACACAGTTATCGAGTTCAATGTTCAAAGTTCGGAGTTCGTTACGCTCAATATACATGACGTTCTTGGTCGTAAGGTTGCCACGCTTCTTGACGAAAAACTTCCGGCGGGCACTCACAAGGTTGATTTCGATGCGAGCACACTTGCAAGCGGGGTGTACTATTACCGGCTGAGGGCCGGAGATCGTTCCGCAAGCAAGAAAATGATTTTGATGAAGTAATACTCTTTTGATGGAGGTAAGGTGAAAAAGAATTTTCGTATTGTCTCTGCGGTGTTGTTGATGTCCATATCGTTTGCGTATGCGCAGAACGGAGTAACGATGGTTGGCCATATTGACCAGCGCCATGGCGGCCCTGGCCCAAATTATGGATTTTACTATGCAAGCTGTTGGGGATATGTTGCCCCCGACGGGCATGAGTATGCGCTGATCGGCACATATTCCGGTACCTCAATTATTGATCTTGACGCGACTCCCATTGCTGAGGTTGCTTACATTGCGGGATCGGGATCCGAATGGAAGGAACTCAAGACGTGGGGGCACTATGCCTATTGCGTAAGCGAAGCAAGCCAGGGCGTTCAGATTATCAATCTCAGTCAATTACCGGATACAGCGTGGCTTGTCCGTTCGGTCATGAGTGTGGGAGGAAAGAACGTTTCCCGGAATCATACCGTAACCGTAGCAGACGGATATTTGTACTTGAATGGTTCAGCGAATACCGGTTCGGGCGGCACACTTATTCTCAGTCTTGCCGACCCTGAGAACCCGGCATATGTCGGCCAGTATCAACCTGATTACTTGCACGACTCTTATGTGCTGAGGGATACCCTGTATGGTGCGGCGATTTACGGTAACGGTGTGTTTATCGCTTCGCTACAGAACCATGCCGCGCCACAGCAAATCGGGCATGTGAATTACTCCGGATCGGGTACGCATAACACATGGGTCTCACCTAACGGACGGTTTCTCTTCACAACTGATGAAATCGGCAGCACGGCAAAAAACTTGAAGGCGTTTGAGATTACACAGTATCAACCGACATTTACCTATACCCCCAGAACTCCTTTTACACTCAACCCGTCGGAAATCATCCACAACATCCACGGACGCGGTAACTATATCTACATAGCACATTATGCTGCCGGTGTGTATGTTGCGGATGTGCACAATCCTCTTGCCATTGCCACTGCCGGCGGATATGATACCTACGCAGGGCCCGGCGGAGATTACATCGGTTGTTGGGGAGTGTATCCCTATTTTCCGTCCGGCCGCTTCATCGGTTCCGATACACAGACGGGCTTGTATGTCTTCACGTTCAGCGGGTTGGCACCTCGCACCCGCTCGACATTGCTTGCCCCGACTGATCTCGATACGCTCAGCCTGAACCCGCCGGTAACGTTCCGGTGGCGGTATGCAGCTTCACAGATCGAAGATCCACACTACTATCAATTGCACATCTACGGCCCCGGTGTGGATACGCTTATGCGGACGAATGGTATCACACTTCAGGTTGGTGCAGTGCCAGGGATGCAAGAGGGACAGACATACAACTGGCATGTGTGGATAAAGGATGAATTTACTGCGGTCTCCAGTGCCGATACACTGCAGTTTGTGTACAGCAGTAGTGCGACCGGTGTGGAGGAATCACCCGAAACGCCGACAATGTTCAGTCTTTCACAGAACTTCCCGAATCCGTTTAACCCGACTACTACGATACAATTCACCCTCCCCTTCACTGGCGCTATTAATGCACAGGGGAGCGACGGGGTGGGGTCAAACACTCGACTTGTTGTCTATACTGTTTTAGGGGAAGAGGTCACCACTCTCGTTGATGGCATACTTGAAGCCGGAGAGCACGAAGTTAAGTTTGATGCAACGAGTCTGCCCAGCGGCGTGTATTTGTACAGGCTTACGTCCGGAGGGTTCAGTGAAGTCAGAAAAATGGTTGTGATGAAATAGTAAAAACGGCGGGGTACGCCGTAGAACATTGGTCATGAGAAGAATCGAACGGATATCTTAATTTGAGGGAGTCTTTATCTATGCGCTGTTTGCTTCTTGGTATTCTCGTAATCACACTTTCTGTTGCGCTTCACGCTCAAACCACACACCTCGATACACTCAAGCATCTTGATGTTCAGCCCGTCGGCAGTTATTCGGCGATCTGGGGCTATACGGCTCCTGACGGTAGGGAATATGCCATCCTTGGAGTGAACGGCGGTGCGAGTTATCAGGGCGGGACTTCGATTATTGACATCACGGATATTGATAGTGTTCGGCAGGTGGCGTTTATCCCTGGGCCGGCAAGCAGTTGGCGTGAGATGAAGACCTACGGCACGTATGCCTATGTTGTCACAGAAGCAGGAGGCGGAGTTCAAATTATCAACCTCTCCCAGCTTCCAGATACTGCGTGGCTTGTGCAATCGTTCAATTACTCTTCGGGTGGCAGGAGCATCTCACGATCGCACTCGGTTTCCCTCTCTGATGGATTTCTCTATCTCAACGGTTGTGCAACCTGGTCGCCGGGTGGTATTGTGATTTTTGACCTCAGAAATGATCCTGAGAACCCGGTCTTTGCCGGACAGTACCAGCCGGAATATATTCATGACAGTTATATTTTGCGTGACACAATTTATGCATCAGCCATCAACTCCGGCGGTGGACTTCACATTGCCGATGCACGGAACAAGTCCTCCATTCAGGAGATCGGCAAAATTACTTATACAGGCTCCGGTACACACAATTCCTGGTTGACAAAGAATCGTGGTTACGTCATTACAACGGATGAAATCGGCAGCACGGCAAAGACATTGAAAATCTGGAACATCGGTAACCTGCCGACGATACCAACGTCTCCTGTTGCCACCTTCAGCCCGGTACCGGGACAAATTGAGCACAACATTACCATCCGCGGCGACTATGCCTATGTCGCTTGGTACAGCGCGGGTGTTCGGGTCGTCAATCTCGAAGATCCGGCATTCCCTCTCGATGCCGGCGGGTTCGATACTTCACCGTCTACGAGCGGCTATAACGGGGTGTGGGGAGTATATCCGTATTTTCCATCGGGTAAAATCATTGCGGGTGACATGCAGAATGGATTGTGGGTCTTCAGCTTCTCCGGCCTGCTTCCGCGCCAGCCGGTACATCTTTCGGAGCCGGCAAACGGAGATACTGTTAGCGGGCAGGATGTGGCGTTCCGATGGAATTCTACAGCCGACCCGGGCACAGACCCGCATTGGTACGAGGTTTCTGTAACGGGTGCGTTTTTTGATACTACGTTCCAGGTAAATGATACTTCCGTCGTTCTTACAGACGTATTTTCGCGGTTCCCGTCGGATACGTATCTGTGGCTTGTCCGTGCACGCGATGAGTGGAATACCACTGCGAGTGTGGATACCTTTACATTCCGGTATGATGTCAGCTCTGATGTATCGGAAAATGATGGCCAACCGATTGAATACAAGCTCTTCCAGAATTACCCCAATCCGTTCAACCCCTCAACCCAATTCGAATTTCGAATTTCGAATTTCGAATTTGTGTCGTTCAAAGTGTATGACCTCCTCGGCCGCGAAGTCGCAACGCTTGTTGAAGGCGAACTTCCCGCTGGCTCGCACAGAGTGTCCTTCGATGCGAGCGGATTCTCCGGTGGGGTGTATTTCTACAAACTTCAATCGGGGAGCTTCAACGAAACACGGAAGATGCTGCTACTCAAGTAAGGCTATGAACGCGTAGCAATCCCGACGTTATTAGTCGGTACTACTGCTGAAGTAACATCCTGAGCCCGCCGATCGCGCATGCTTGCCCGCTATTTCGATTCAATATCGGCGGGGAGGAAGGACTTGAAGAATAGTGTACAACGCCCGCGAGCTTCGGTTCCCCGGGCGTTTGTTTTTTTGCCACTTGTACTAGTTGCCTCAGATAAGTTTCTATTCGAAAAGGGTTCGTTGCCTCAGATAAGTTTCTATTCAAGATTTTGGTTGTTTGTGTGAAAGAGAGTAGTTTTTTGTATTGAAAGCAAGCTCTTTGATCCTTCGTTTCTCCTTGAAGCCGTAAGCATTGTGGCGTAGAGGGTGATTGTCAGGTGGATGCCATTGCTTGGGCTTTGGAGGTGGCCCGCCTGCAATAGCCGTTTCAAATAGCCGATCCTGCAAATTATTGAGTTGATTCTTGAGCTGAATAACATTCAACAGTTCGTATTGTTCACGGAGTCTGGACTTCACCTGATCATCAAGTTCAGGGTGCTTAAGCAAACGATGATAGGGTGTCTGGGGTGTATCATATCGCCTGGTTACTTTGCTGCCATTGCGGAGTTTTTCCTTCAGACGCATCACCGGCAGAAAGAAATTGTTGTAGAGCCTTAAGACCTGATAGAACTCGTTTAGCAAAGTGAGCTGTTCCTGTGTATCATAGCGATAGTAACCAACCGTTCTTCGCACAATGGAGTAGTTCTTCTGCTCCACAAAACAGTTATCGTTCTTACGGTATGGGCGACTTCGTGTAAAGGTAATATGCTCAGCCTCGCAATAGTTCAAGAGTTCGCTATTAATAAACTCACCACCATTATCCGAGTCAATTCCGATGAGTGGGAAGGGTAAACGAGCACGGATCTGTTTCAGTGCCTCAAAGACGTGGGTCTGGGCTTTGTTCCTCACGGCCTGAGGCTCGGTCCAGCCCGTTGCGACATCAGTAAGATCAAGCGTTTGAATAAACTCGTGCCATGCACTACCACCATCATGGGCAACCAGATCCACTTCACAGAATCCGGGACGATGATCATTCC
>CAZWIN010000105.1:0-8635 GCA_964633855.1 uncultured Chitinophagales bacterium | reverse complement strand
CTCCAAGGACCAGCGCGAGTGTGAAGAACATGGATTTCATAACTACCTCACTGAATGTGTGATACAATTATGGGATTGTGTGCTACCTCTGTTCTTCCAACTTCCATGCCAACAACGGAGCTCGTAATATGTCACGCAATCGGCTTGGAATCGTATGCGTTTCCTTTGGTTCGTACACCACATGCGACGACAGTGGGACAACGGTGACAAAGAAGAATCAAGATTGTGTGGCAATGTGGCATCACGGCAACGGGTTATGCATGTAACGATATTTCAAGGCGGAACAAAAAAAAGAGGGCCCGCCTGACATCAGCGGACCCTCTTGCTGCCTTTCAATCGTCACTATTTCATAAGCAACATTTTCCTGATCTCCCGGCGACCATTACTCTCCAACCTGTAGAAATACGCTCCGCTTCCAAAACCGGTCGCATCCCATTGAACCGAGTACCTGCCTGGGGGCTTCTCCTCATTCACAAGCAGTGCTATTTCCCGCCCCAGGACATCAAACACTTTCAGGCTGACAAAACCTGATTTCGGTACCTCAAATTGAATTGCTGTTGTCGGATTGAAAGGATTTGGGTAGTTCTGCGCAATCGAAAATTGCAAGGGTGAAGCGCCCGCACTTCCCACCGCGGTCGAACCAATAATAAATTCGCCGGCAGCTACCGGGCCGCCGCTGTAAGCTGCATCCACTGCACGCAAAGCCCATTCGTAATGGCCCTCAGGAAGGCCGGCTAACTGCCACTCATTTACGGAACCAACATTGCCCGGTTCCGGAAGACGCCGTGTGGCTGCCACCGGAACACCGTTACGGAAGAGGTTGATGTCGTACGTGAGCGCGGCAACGGGCGTGTGATCATCACTGGCGGAATTCCACGAAAGAACTACCGCGCCGCTGTCCTGCACAGCACCCACCAGGCCCGATGGCGCTGATGGCGCTGCATTCTGCCCTGCAGCATCATTACGGTACACATGCATCTGCGCTTCAACAAGGCCGTTCCCGCCCGGAACGAAGTATTGTCCGGCTATGAAGTAATCGAGATCCCCCTCGCCATCAATATCAAGCCAGGAGAATGTACCGCCGCGATCGCCGCTGGCACGTGGTGCGGGAAGCACATTACCGGAGTCGGCAAACACTCCGCCGGTATTGGTGTACACTTTGGCCCTGCCTTCGATTTGTGAACCCGAATTGTAATTGCCCGCCAAAAGAATATCCATGTCGCCATCGTTGTCATAATCCGCCCACGTCGCAGCGGTGAGGTCAAACCACCCTTCGCAGGGAATGCAGGAGATGACTTCCAGTGAATCATACACATCGTTGTTGTTGCGATAGATACGAAGAGCCATGGGCGTGAATGTACCATCAAGCTCCTTGATGTTACCTGCGACAAGAATGTCCAGATCACCATCTGCATCATAATCTCCCCATTGTGCTTCTCCATGCTCAATTGTCAAAGCGCCCAGAATATCTTCCCCGGTAAAAATTCCACTGCCATCATTTCTGTAGCGCCGGATGAAACCCTCATCTGTCAACGGAGCAATGTTCACAAGGAGCAGATCAAGATCCTGATCTCCGTCGTAATCAGCCCAAGCGCTTTGAGCGTGGACTGTTGGCGAAAGGGGAGCACTTATGTCTGTAAACGTCCAGCCACCGGTTCCGTTGGTACCGTCATTCCGCATCAGGACAGTACGATAGGCAAATGAATCGGCATCAAAAACCGACGGAAGAAGGAGATCGAGATCGCCATCATTGTCGTAATCTGCCCATGTAATTGAGCGCAAATCAAAATCGGCCTGGCTGTTGTCTTCCCAGTATGCCGGTAATTGTGTGTCCGTCAGTGTTAGTATCCCCGCATCATTGCGGTAGATAACAGCTTCACCGTCTGTGCCGAGCGCAAGGTCCTGATCACCATCACCGTCAACATCACCCCAGGCAAGATCCGAAGACCCTGCAGTAAGAGTACCGGTCGGTACATTGATGTAGGTAAATCCCCATTGCCCCTGGCCTGACAGACCATTGTTCGTCAGCAAGACAAGGCGGTCTTCAACACTCTGATTGTAAACAACATAGTATCCAAAAACGGCGATATCGAGGTCACCGTCGCCATCATAATCTGCAGGGGCTGTAGTGATAACCCAAAAGTCCTCATCTTGCGGAGTCACAAATATCGAATCAATGGGAGTTACTTCTGTGAAATCGCCGAAGGTCCCGCCGGGATTCGGTTGAACTGTAACGATCCTCCCGGTCGCGTTGGAATCACCGTCATCATCGGTAACGGTAAGGCGTACGATGTACGTGTTCGCCTCTGCAAAAGTGTGTGACGGATGCTGCTGGGTTGATGTGGTACCGTCGCCGAAATCCCATGACCAATTGACAATGAGGCCGTCTGGGTCGGAACTGGTATCTGTAAAATAGACCGCGAGCCCTGATGCCAAAAAGCTGAAGGATGCATTCGGCGGCCAATTATCCGGCGGGGGAGGCGGGCCGGCAAAATGTTCGATATAACCCTGCCAACCCACCGTCCATGCATCTCCAGATGGACTGGCTGCAATTGCTGAAAATGAACCGAAGCCCGCCGACCCGATGTCGAGAACAGCCCAACTCTGGCCTCCAGAAGCCGAGTAGTAGGCAACACCGGAAGATGTGCTTAACCAGAGTTCGTTGGCACCAACCAGATAGATATCGGTGAAGTGGTCACTCGCATTCGGGCTCGGCAGTTCCACCCACGTCGCGCCACCATCATCGCTACGGGCAACGTAGCCTCCGGAACCTACTGCATAACCGATACTCTCGTTGGAAAAATCCATGTCCTGTATCTGAAACGGAGAACCCGGAAGATTTCCTTGCAGCCAGCTATTGCCGCCATCGCTGCTTCGGTAATACAGACCCGTCACATTGGCTGCCCAGATGTTTGTGCCCGCCACATCCACTGCAATGTAAGCACCCAGGAGGTCAGGAACTGGAGTCCACGAGTCACCACCATCACTGGTGTGGTATAACACCCCGGCACCAAAACCCTGTCCAATTACCCACCCGTCAAGAAGAGTGGTGAAAAATAAGTCCTCCGCCTGGGAAAGACCGGGAATCGCTGAGCCGCCTGAAACCCAGGATTCACCGCCATCGCTGCTCCTGTAAACTCTGCCTGTCCCGTCAACTGTGACAACTGCTCCCGGACCGACGACGTGAATTGCAGCAAGGCCGGAAGATGTAAATGCCTCATGCATAATCCAGGGTGAAGTTCCATTGCTGGTGAGGAGGGTGCCGTTCTCACCCACGGCAATCAGATTACCGTTGGGGAAACGATCAATGTCGTTAAGTGACTGGCCGGTGCCGCTGGAGATCTGTAACCATGTTGCGCCGCCATCCGTCGTTTTGATAATGAAACCTGCGCCATAACCAAAGTAGCCGGTTTGTTGGCCGGAAAACGCGGGAACGGAACTGCTGAGATATCCGGGATGTGGCCCGGGCGAGGCAAAGGTCTGTGCCCAGCTCTGTCCTATATCAGAAGAGAAGAACATGTTTCCGTTCAAATCGGATGCAACCACGGTTTGTGTGCCGGCCGGTGTAAAGGCAAGTACCCCGTTCGCCATCACCTCCCCCAGATCAGCCCATGTCTGGCCTCCATCCGTTGAACGCAATACACGATCGTCGTAATCCGGGAAATCGCCGGCACGGCCCCATGCAAGAACAACTCCGGCTGAGAGTGCTGTAAGATTGCTGCGTCCATCCGCTGATGCTACTGCGGTCCATGTGACACCACCATCGGTCGAGCGGACAAAACCGCTGTCAACAATACCAACCGCTACGCTATCCGATAGAAATACCACTGTACTGGCATCACCGGCATGTACCAGGGTAAACGTTGTCCCCGCGTCAATCGTCCGGTAAATACCAGTCGCGGATGCGCCAAGACCGATTTGGGAATCTGCAAAATCAAATTCCGACATGTCTTGCGGCGAGGCTTCCCATGTGAGCCCACCGTCATGACTGACATACCGGCCGAAATTCCCGGTCGCGAGACCAAACTCTGCCGTATAGAATTTCATAAAGTATGCGGAACCAAGGAAAGGAAGCGCTGTCCATGTTGAGCCGCCGTCGGTGGTCCTGTAATTTTCGTTGCCAAACACCCAGCCACGATTGCTATCGAAAAAGAAGATGCCGTTGAGCGGACTCGAGAGACTTGTCGGTATGTCCCGTTGAACCCAATTGAGTCCCCCATCCACCGATTCAAAAAGTGAGCCGCCGTTATCGAATGAGTTATCATCTGTGGCTATGAACACCCGCTGGCTTGTGGCAGCAGCGGTGCCGCGCACATCAAGATGTGTGGGAAGCGGGCTTTGCGTGCTCCACTGTGCCGTTGCCACCGACGTGAGCAGAATACATGTAAGAATCAGAACATTGACCGTATTGTTGGGAGTATTCATCACTCAACCCTCCTTTGAAGATTGTTTGATCTGTTTCGTGGGTACAATGAGGTTCTCATTGCAGTCTGATTCTTTCTTAGCGAGCACAACTATCTTCAAGGGACCGGGATATAGCATTTGCTCTTCGGGTTCACCGGCGGCGAGAGCTTCGGATGTGATGAAAAATTCAACACAAAGCCTATGCCAACAACCAAGCTCTGCATCGGGGCTCTTTTCACGCCTCAAGAGAAACATATCCCCTGAGGATTCCCGCTTGTTAGAAAGTACTTCCTAGAAGTAATATGCCTACAAGAAGTTCTGTGCCTGGTTTATTATTTCAAAATGGTCATTTTCCTTACCGCCGACATTACACCGTTGCGCTCCATCCGGTAGAGATAGATTCCGCTGGTAAGCCTGCTGGCATCGAACTGCACCGAATAGTTACCCTTCGTATGCGGCGCGTCAACCAATGTTGCAACAGGCTGCCCTATCAGGTTGTACACCTTGATGGCAATCCTCCCCGGGCTGCCGACTGAATACGCAATGGTTGTTGTGGGGTTGAAGGGATTGGGAAAGTTTTGTGCCAGGCGGATATCTCGCGGGGAAATATCTTTCTCCTCTACAGCCGCCGGCACACTTCTGTGGATAATCGTTCCAACATCTCCAACAGCCCACCCATTGTTTGCATCAACAAAGAAAACATCCCCGAGCGCGTTGGCTGTCCCGCTGATTTCCGGAAACCAATTCTGCCCTCCGTTTGTCGTACGATAGATGGAACCCAAATCCCCGGCTGCCCATCCATCATTGGAATTGATAAAGTATATGCCATCCGCCCCCTCGCCAAGCCCGCTGTTGCGCGATACCCACGTCGCACCACCGTTGCTGGTGTATAACAGCGTGTTGTTCTGGCCGCCTATCCATCCTTCAACGGTGTTCAGGAAGAAAACGCAGTGGAGGTCACTTCCCGTGCCGGAGGCCTGGGCAAACCAGCTCGTTCCACCATTTGTGGTAGCGCGTATGACACCCCCTTCGCCAACAATCCACGCATTGACGGCCCCGCGGGCCGACGACCCGCGATACCTCACGGTGCCGGTCTCCACCCCCGACCAGATATATCCATTATCCGTTGAGCGGAGAATTACTCCGTCCCGGCCGCCAATGTATGCCATCCCCCCATCGCCGAAAGTTATCGTACGCAGGTTGCTTGAAGTTCCGGACGTTGCAACACTCCACGAAATACCACGTGTAATGGTTCGCAATATCAGGCCGTCATCACCAACAATAATCCCTGTGGAGTCATTGGCAAATGCGATGTCACTCAGATCCAGTATGGTGAGGTTTACTTGGTTCCACGCCTGGCCGCCGTTTGTTGTCACCCTGGCTGTTCCCACATCACCAACAGTCCATCCATTATTCGCATCAACAAACCATACTGCCTGCAAGGGGTTCGCTGTTCCGCTTGCCTGCGAAGACCATGATTGGGCAATTGCCACTGAGACAGTGGAGCACATACAAATCAATACCAGAAATGCTTTCACGGAATGTTCCCTTTCTTTCGGTTCAGGCTATGTGTACTCTCTATTCGGGGCAAGGTGCTCAAGCCGGCCCGCAAGCATCTTTCTGCCGCGATGAATCCGGGACCGGACCGTGCCAATGGGCACCTGCACAAAATTTGCTATCTCTTCATACGAATATCCTTCAACATCGCTCAGAATAATAGCCGTCTGATAGTCGGGTGGTATCATTGCAAGGGCAAGCATCACATCGTCCCCAAACAGATTATTGTCCTGGAATGCAGCGCCTTCATCCTGCAGAATTTTTTCGCTTAAGGGGAATTGCCATTCAACACCTTCGCCGTTGGAATGCGCTTCAAGTAGTTGAAAGTCTGTCGCGATCGGTTCATATTGCGAACGCCGGTAACCATTGATGTAGGAGTTTTTACAAATTTGAAAAAGCCAGGCCTTGCAGTTTGTCCCTGCAGAGTACGTGTGCGAATAGCGGAATGCTTTCAGCATTGTTTCCTGCACAAGATCGCGCGAAGCTTGTTCATCACGGCAGAGCTTCAAGGCGTAACTCTGTAATGCTTCCATGTGCGGAAGGGCTTCGTTTTCAAACAGATTCTTGAACATGATTCACCGTTCAGGAGTTGCGGGTGGTAGAGGTCGTTTGTAGAGTACTCTGCAAGCAGGATGCCAGAGGAAGGCCCACCCGGGGGAATGGCGGAAACTGCCTTTTTACAGAATTGGATACCCTGAGTGGGGAATCAGTGCCACGGCGGACTTACGGCAACATCAGAACTGATGTGGCAACAATGCTACACAACTGCACAACGACTCGGTTTTGAGGGGGCCTACGCACGGTAATTGGAAGGGTCTATCGAGTATTCCGACATTTTTCTGTATACGGTCTTGCGGTCAACATCCATCAGTTTTGCAATCTGATTGATATTGCCCTTGTACAGCTTCAACATCCGGATAAGGTACTTTTCTTCCGCATCATGGAGTATTGTCGCCAGGTAGTCTTTGAATGGTGTATCAAGGCTGAGTGAGATGGCGGATTCGGGAGATGGTGTTGCGTGAGTAGCAGGTGTATCTTCGGGCAATTCAAGCGCTGTGATGGTGTCGCCGGTGGTTTTAATCATGGCTCGTTTGAGCAGGTTTTCCAGTTCACGGATGTTGCCACGCCACGAATAATTCATCATATCACTGATAACTCCCTGTGCTATGAATTTCACACGGCCGTTGACCATCTCCGTATGGCGATGGAGAAAGTGTTCTGCAAGAAGGGGTACATCCTCAAGGCGTTCACGCAATGGCGGCAGCATGATCGGGAAAACGTTCAGGCGATAGTAGAGGTCTTCTCGGAACTCGCCATTTCTCATCATCACCTCCAGGTTGCGGTTCGTGGCGGCAACAACCCTGGTGTCTACCGCAATCGGGATATTGCCACCAACGCGCTCAAACGTCTTCTCCTGCAACACTCGCAGCAACTTGGTCTGCACAGATGGTGCAAGGTCGCCGATCTCATCAAGGAAGAGTGTCCCAGTATGTGCTTCCTCGAACCTTCCTGCCCGCTGCTTCGTCGCTCCGGTAAACGCGCCCTTTTCATATCCGAAGAGTTCGCTTTCAAGAAGATTGTCGGGTATGGCGGAACAGTTGACGGCGACGAACGGCGCGGATCTTCGCTTGCTGTTGAAATGCAGCGCCCGGGCAACAAGCTCCTTGCCTGTTCCGCTTTCTCCCTGCACGAGAATCGTCACGTCGGTATCCGCAACCTGCCGGATTTGTGTGATAATCTCCTTCATCTTGGCACTGCGGGAAATCATGTTCCCGAAGCTGTAGGTTTGCCGCAATTCCTCGCGCAGCTGCTGCAGCTCGTGTTCCTTCCGCTGGTTGTCGAACACGCGGCGGATCTTGATCAATAACTCGTCGTTGTTCGCCGGCTTCGTCAGATAGTCAGTTGCCCCCAAACGCATGGCTTCAACGGCTGTTTGAATGGAGCCGAATCCCGTAACCATCAGTACCGGAAGATCAGCCCACTCCTGTTTCACCTGTTGGAGCAATGCAATTCCGCTCATTTTCCCCATCACCATATCCGAAAGCATCAGGTCGAATTTCTCCGATTGAAGCTGGAGAAGGGCCTCTTCCCCGTTTGAGGCAAGTACAACCTGATATCCTTCATCGGCAAGAAGGGTTCGTGTTGCGACGCGAAACGCCTTGTCGTCATCCACAACAAGGATGCGTTCCGCCTGTGGACGCGTTGCCGCGCTCATCTCATTGCTCATGGTTCTCCCCGACTGATGGTAGTTGCACGGTGAATGTCGTACCCTGTCCGACTCTGCTTTGAACGGTGATTGTTCCATTATGTTGCTGTACAATTCCATAACTCACCGAAAGGCCCAATCCGACGCCGCTGACTTCCTTCTTTGTGGTAAAGAAAGCGTCAAAGATTCTGTCCAGATTCTCCGGCGGGATTCCCATCCCTGTATCAGACACTTCAATGTGGATATACTTATCAATAATGCCTGCGCGGATGATAACCGCCCCTCCTTCCGGCATGGCGTCTCGTGCATTGATAACGAGGTTGAGAAATACCTGCTTCAGTTTATCGCTCGATCCAAGAACCATCGGAAGATTCGGCGCCGCATCAAAAACGAGCGACACATTCTGCCGGGCGAGCGACTCGTGATGCGCCCTGACGATCTCGCCGAGAAGCTCCTGCATATCCACAG
>CAZWIN010000104.1:0-8652 GCA_964633855.1 uncultured Chitinophagales bacterium | reverse complement strand
TCGGACGCGCTCGCCGCACAAGTCGGGGGTATCGGCATTGCCCCGGGCGGTAACATCAACTACGAAACCGGATATGCAGTGTTTGAGGCCACACACGGTACTGCACCCAAGTACGCCGGACTTGATAAGGTCAATCCCGGCTCGGTTATTCTCAGCGGTGAAATGATGCTCCGTTACCTCGGATGGCGTGAAGCTGCCGATCTTATCGTCTCGGCAATCAACAAAACCATCCAGTCAAAAACTGTCACCTACGATTTCGCCCGCCTGATGGATGGAGCCAAAGAAGTGAAGTGCTCGGAATTCGGACAGGCAATAGTCAAAAATATGTAACAGCATTCCCGTTTACTTTGAATCACCTCCGCCTCATTCTACATGGGGCGGAGTTTTGATATACCCTTCCATTGTTTCTTCCCCGAAGTAAATCCAAATATCCAACCCACCCGTATCTTCACTGTCACAACCAAATTTCATTTCACACATCAATAATTTCAAAGGATACACCCATGAAATCCCTCTGTATGTTGTTCTGTCTCGCCATGTTCACCTTTGCTGCCATTGCGGGTCCTCCCGGCAATATCATGGTAGGCGGCGAAGCAATGATGAAGACCAAAGACATCATTGATAATGCCGTGAACTCAAAGGATCACACAACCCTGGTTGCAGCAGTGAAGGCAGCAGGACTTGTCGAAACCCTGAAGGGTAAAGGTCCGTTCACTGTGTTCGCTCCGACAAACGATGCTTTTGAAAACCTTCCCGCCGGAACCGTGGAAAGCCTTCTCAAACCGGAAAGCAAAGGCAAGCTCACAACCGTGCTCACGTATCATGTGGTTCCCGGACGTATGGACTACAACGCCATTGCAGAGGAAATCAAGGCGGGGAATGGTACTGCAAGACTCAAGACGGTTTCCGGTGGAGTGTTGTGGGCTATGTGGAACGGCGAACATAACATCGTCGTGAAGGATGAACAGGGGAATGTCGCCAATGTCTCAACGTACGATGTCTATCAATCAAACGGCGTCATTCAAGTGGTTGATAAAGTGCTGATGCCGAAGTAACGTATCGAGGAAAAGAAAAAGGCCGGAATAAACTCCGGCCCTTTCTTCATTCGGATTGCCAGGCGGGAGATAAAATGCGCTACGGGAAGCCGATGCTGCATGGTATCACTCCACCGAGTTTCCTTTTGGCGAAGCTGCAAGGTTTGAGTTGGTGAACTTTGTGGATGGTAAACAAACCTCATCAGAAATCCCCATGGCGTTAAGCGCAGAGTTCGGCCCCGTTTCAGCCACGGATCTCTCCCATTATTTCGATGACCTCGTCAAGGTGGGGGGTGATTAGGTGGAAGTGATACGTTAACCTGGCTTCCTGTATTCTCTACAGGCGATTCATGCCCGCCTCTTGCAGAAATCTGTTTGATTATTGACGAACCGATCCCTCATCAATGAGGTCAGCCGAGATGAGGTTGTTGTAACGGACAGAGAAGAATGCCCGATTGATGTCCTTTTTTCTGCAATCAAGATGAAGCAGTGTGCTTAATGCACCACCTTTATATACCCCCAACCCTCGTGCTGCTTTGAGATTATTTCGTAGATGCCGTCGGGCACCGTACCCACTTCACTCAAAATCTGTTCCCGCTTTACATTGTTGGCATGTAATGCGACCTCGCACGCCTTGAAGGAAACATTCGGGTTCTTCAACACCTCCTGCACTTGCGCGATGAACCGCGATTTCTCCGGCATCACCAGTTCAAACCCTTTGCCGTACATTACTACTTCGACCATGGCATTGGGGTCCGCCTTAATCACTTCGCTCACCCATCGCATCGCCACTTTGTGGTCAAGCGTATCCCGGCTGGTAAGGTCGAAAACCACCCGGTACGGAGCCTTCTGTGAATAGCCGGTTGCAAAACTCAACAACGCAAGCAGAACAACACAGAGCATGTGTTTCATAATTGGTCCTCCCGTTGGTTGGTAATGTTTGTTGCCGCTAACGGATGTATGTCGCCCCTTTGGGGCTTATTGAGATGGTGTTAATGCTTGCTTGAGTAAAACTACGAACTTTGACGGAAAAAGCAAGAAGAGAATATGAGCCAAAATGTATGGGCAAGCCATGGAATCGGGTAACATCAGGCACATCCCTCATCTCATATCTCACATCTTCCTCTTTCCATCATCGGCAGAGAAATGCCCCCACAACATTCCTGAACTCACCATCACACCTTGACATTCACTTCACCACTCAATAACTTTTGACAATACTTTCATTCATTCTTGATGGCCTATGCCTGACCCGACTTTTTCCGCACTGCTTGTCACCGAAAACCCTGACGGCAGTTTTTCACGAAGCATTACCAAACGAACGCTTAACAACCTCTCCCCCGGCGATGTCGTTGTCCGTGTTCATTACTCATCGTTGAATTACAAAGATGCCCTCTCGGCAACGGGCAACAAAGGAGTCAGCAAACATTATCCGCATATCCCCGGCGTTGATGCCGCCGGAGTTGTTGAACAGAGTAGCTCTCCGCTCCACAAACAAGGCGATGAGGTCATTGTCCACGGCTATGAACTCGGCGCACATGCCGATGGCGGCTTCTCGGAATACATCAGGGTTCCCGCCGATTGGGTCGTCCGGCGGCCACCGACGCTCTCGCTTCGGGAAAGCATGATTTACGGAACGGCGGGCTTCACCGCCGGGCTTGCTCTCCATCGCCTCCTGCATCATGGTTTGAAACCTGATCAAGGCCCGGTCGTGGTTACAGGCTCAACTGGAGGAGTTGGTTCCGTTGCCGTAGCGCTGCTCGCAAAAGCCGGATTCCAAGTCGTTGCAGCTACGGGCAAAATGGAGGATGAGGCATTTCTCAAAAGTATCGGAGCAAATGAAGTTATCCACCGCGACTTACTGAAGGATTCAAGCGGCCGGGGGCTTCTTGCCGGTAAATGGGCGGGAGCAATTGATAACGTCGGCGGGGATTATCTTGATTCCATCCTCAGGCAGACAAAACTCTTCGGCGCGGTTGCCTGCACCGGCAACGTTCGTTCAACAGAGTTGCACACAAGCATATTCCCGTTCATACTCAGGGGGATTGCCCTTATTGGCATTAACTCCGCGTTCACCCCGATGCCCTTGCGCCTCGACGTATGGAAGCACCTTGCCACTGATTGGAAGCTCCAATCGCTGGAAAGCCTCGTCACGGAAGTCTCCCTTGATGGCATTAACGGCTATATTGACCGGATTCTCAAAGGCCAAATAAGGGGACGGATTCTGGTGAATCTCCTGAAATAATTCTGCATCCGGGAAACCTGTTTGCCGGTTCCTGTGTTAATCATGCATAGTCCATTAACAGCAAACATCAATAAGAAGGGGTATTTTCGATGAAGCTTTTCGCTGTATTTTCTCTCCTGCTTCTTGCTGCAAGCCTGCAATTGGGCATTGCGGCGCCAAAGATTGACCAAGCTGCACCCGATTTCAAACTGACTGATGCAACCGGAAAGGAACATTCGCTTTCCGACTTCAAAGGAAAATGGGTTGTTCTGGAATGGGTAAATTTCGGCTGCCCATTCGTGAAGAAACACTACGGCAGCGGCAACATGCAGAATCTTCAAAAGACCTACACCGAAAAAGGAATTATCTGGCTCTCAATCTGCTCTTCCGCTCCCGGCAAGGAAGGATACTACGATAGTGAGGCTTTAACGGAAAAGATCAAATCCACGAACAATGCTTCAACAGCGTATCTCGTTGACTCGGAAGGCAAAGTCGGCAAGATGTACGAAGCGAAAACCACCCCCCACATGTTCATCGTTGACCCCGAAGGCAAGCTTGCATATGCCGGCGGTATTGATAACATTGCTTCAACAGATAAAGACGATATCAAGGAAGCAACTAACTACGTGAAGGAAGCCCTTGACGCCGCTCTTGCCGGAAAACCCATTGCAGTGAAGTCCAGCAAACCGTACGGCTGCTCTGTGAAGTACAAGTAAATCCTGAGTATCCGACTTTAGTCGCGGACAAAGGATCTGAGCACATCCCTTTGAAAACCCTCTCCTTTAGAGAGGGTTTTTATTTTCTCAAAAGACTACGGAACTGCAAGCGCAAGAAAGCTGTTCCATTCACATGCAGTTCAAGAACCTTACTTCCAAACATTCATAATGCGCCCGGTCATCGTCTGGCTTCGCCGAGATCTTAGAATTGACGACAACACCGCACTGTATCATACCTCGAAAAGCAGTGCGCCTGTTATTCCTCTCTTCATCTTCGATACTGAACTTATCTCCCGGCTCCCTTCAGATGGTGCTGCATTTGATTTTCAAGCAGAGGCCCTTCAACAACTGCAATCTTCCATCACTTCCCTCGGCGGCAAATTAATTCTTCGTCAGGGAAAGGTGATGGATGTTCACAAGGAGCTTATCCGCGAACTGCAGCCTGCGGCACTGTACTTCAATCGTGATTATGAGCCGTATACAAGGAGTCGTGATACCCTTATAGCAAAGCTGTATGAGTCTCACGGGATTGAAGTAAAGACATTCAAAGACATTGTGCTGCATGAGTATGACGAAGTGCTGACTGGCGAAGGCAAACCGTATGTGGTCTTCACTCCGTTTGCGAATGCGTGGAAACGGCTTCCCATCCCTGAACCGCTTGGCAAACCTTCCAGATTTACAACCCCCGATATACCTTCAATTGGAATTCTGGGCTCGAAAGAACTAAGAAAACCAAAGCTCATTACTGAACGGGCATTCAAAGGAGGCGAGGCCGAAGCCAACAAGCGGTGGCGAGTATTCCTTTCTTCAAAAATTGAAGGCTACCACCAAGGGCGCGACATTCCGGGTATTGAAGGCACGAGCCGCATGTCACCCTACCTCCGCTTCGGCTGCATCTCCATAAGACGGATGGTGCAAGACTGCAGAAAGGCTGAACAAGGAACCGGAATCAATAAGTATGTTGATGAATTGATCTGGCGTGAATTCTACCAATCCGTCCTTTACCATTTCCCACGCCTGATCGAATCCAACTACCGGCAGGAATTCGACCGTCTCCCCTGGAAATTCAACGAGAAGCTCTTCACTGCATGGAAGGAAGGCCGGACTGGTTATCCACTGGTTGATGCAGGAATGCGGGAATTAAACCAAACCGGCTGGATGCACAACCGTGTGCGCATGGTTGTGGCTTCGTTTCTTACCAAAGATATGATGCACGATTGGAGGCTGGGAGCAAAGGTATTTGAGGAAAAGCTGTTGGATATAGAAACCGCTTCAAATAACGGTGGCTGGCAATGGTCGGCATCGACCGGGGTTGATCCCCGCCCGCTTCGTATTTTCAACCCACGGCTGCAATCAGAGCGTTTTGATACGGACGGTAGTTACATCAGGAAATTCGTACCTGAACTCAGGAACGTACCCGACAAGTTCATCCACACTCCGCATGAAATGACGCCCCTGGAACAGGCTGCATCCGGCGTCATGATTGGAGAACATTACCCGTTCCCCATTGTTGACCACGCAAAAGCGTCAGCGGAATACAAAGCGGCCTTCGCCAATATCAAGCGTGAAAGATAATTCTCTTCCACACGGAACAAAGTTACACATTCAAAGTTAAAACTTCAGCAAGCGGCACATCGCTATCCCGGAGGAATGACAGTCGCACATTGTTAATTATTCTTCATCAAGAAGAAAATTAAAAGACGTTCATCCACGAGTTTTCTCTTGCGTGAGGCGGCAATCGGTAGTACCTTGAGTATGGCTACCGCCGCTTCAACAACCCGGAAAACTCTCGCGGGTACAACATCCACAAACAATAGGAGGAGCTACAATGAAGAAACGCATGGGTGTGGTAGCACTGTGCGCAGCCGCCGTCATGATTATTGCCGGCTGCAACAACAATTCCGAGGAGCTGCAGAAACAAGTCAGCCAGCTCCAGAACGAGGCATCAACGCTTCATCAAACCATTGCCGAGAGGGACAAGCACCTCGATGAAGCGATGCAGGCCGTCAACGAGATCTACAAGGAAATTGAACAGGCCCGCAGCAAAGAGGCTCAACTGGTGGAACGTACCGGAGGCAGCGAGGGACCGGCGCAACTCACCGGCACCGATACACGCCAGAAGTTGATGCAAAACATTACGGCGATTGGCACGACACTCAAAGAGAACCGCAAGAAACTGAATGACTTGCAATCAAAACTGAAGGCTTCACGCTCTGAGTTCGCCAGCCTGAATACGCTGGTCGAGAGCCTGAAGAAATCCCTTGGTGAACGCGAGCAATCCATAGCAATGCTCGAAACAAGGGTTCAGGGGCTTGAAGCAACAGTCGCCGAGAACACCCGGACAATCCAGGAAAAGGAAGCGGTCATTGACCAGCAGCAGCGGACAATGAAGACTGGCTATTACATTGTCGGCACACGGGATGAGCTGAAGGAGAAAGGAATTATCACCGACGAAGGCGGCTTCCCGTGGGGGTTGTTTGGCTCAACGACTGTGATGGCGAGCGGGGTTGACCGTTCCCTGTTTACTCCCATTGACAAGAACACTGATCAGACGATTCATGTTAATGGCGAGATTGATGAGATTCTCCCGCGACGCAACCAGGAATTCTTCGCCATGGGTTCACAGGACGAACACTTTTCCGACCTGACGATTGTCAAGCCGGAAGGGTTCTGGCAGGACAACTATCTGGTAATTGTAGTGAATTAATAAATCTGTATCGCTTCAACGTTGTTCATCTTCAGCCCGGCCTGCCACAAGCAGGTCGGGCTTTTTTTTGAGGGTGCACAACAAGGACATTGAATCTTACCTCGCCTTGAGGTATCTTGCCGGAAATGAAAGCGCTCTTTTTTCTTCTTCTGCCACTGATTTTTTTGTTCCCCGATTCCGGAGAACCGCGTCAATCAACAACATCGCCCGGCTACGTTGACGAAGTACCGGCTCAACCTGCGAACGAAACCCTCCGTGATGAAGTGAACCAGCTCATCGCTCCAAAATGCGGCAGTTGCCACACCTCGACCCTTGCGACAGCCAAACCGGGAGCGTTGAAAATTTTTGATCTCGTCCGAAGCGATTGGCCTTCATCAATGTCTGAACGACAATTTGCAGCATTCAGGAATCGCCTCAACTCTCTTGACAAACACACACAGGAAATCATTGAGAGGTTTATAGCTCTTGAGCTATCGCTCAAAGCCCAAACGCGTCACCCATCAACAAGCGGGAAGCATCAATGAAATTGTACGTCGGTACAAGCGGTTACAGTTACAAGGAATGGAAAGGCATTTTCTATCCTGAGAAACTCCCGCAAAAGGAGATGCTTCGTTTCTATGGAACGCGTTTCAACTCCGTCGAGAGCAATAGTACATTTCGTGGTATTCCCAAAGAGAGTGTTCTGCAATCATGGACAGAGCAGGTGCCAAAACATTTTCGCTTTTCACTGAAGGCCCCCCAAGCGATTACTCATTTCAAACGCCTGAAAGATGTACAGGATGAGACAGCAACATTCATCCGGGTTGCCCAAACGATGGGTGAGTACTTCGGCGTCATCCTTTTTCAGCTTCCACCGAACATGAAAAAGGATATCCCGCGGCTGGATGCATTCCTGAAACATATCCCGAAAAAGATACGCGTTTCGTTTGAGTTCAGGCATGCAAGTTGGTTTGATGATGAAACTTTCGGCTTGCTAAAGGACTGTAATGCCGCACTCTGCATTGCCGATGCAGAGGACGATCTTGAAGTGCCGTTTATCCCCACCGCTGATTGGGGCTATCTTCGTTTACGCCGTGTGAAATATACTCCTACTACCCTCAAGCGATGGCATGCACAGATATCGGAACAGAAATGGAAGGAAGTATTTGTCTTCTTCAAACATGAGGATGAGGCAACGGGGCCAAAACTGGCGGAGGCGTTTGTAAAGTTCTGAGATTACAAACACCCTTTCATCATCCGGACACAACATTCGTGTGATTCAAGGAAAAAGGTAGGGAGAATCAGGAAATCATCCGGCGAAGGGTGCTATTTTCCGGATCAATTGAAGTGAACGTCAAGGCCCGTTGTTTTGTCGCTTCGTATTCCTCGAGCAGGTCGGGATAAGAAATACGGAAAGCGCCAAGCACGGAAACAGACGGGCCGTTCCTGTCCGTATTCCTCGCCGGATCCAGGACAAAAAGCGTGATGTGCGCATCAATTCCGTCGCACATAAGTTCTATCCCCATTTCGGCGGCAGGATGCGTAAAATGCCGGACGAGGCGGAATGATGTCTCCACATATTCCGCCTCCCTTTCAGATTTATCCGGCGTGTCTTCATAACACCGGTACACAAGAGAATCGAACTCCCGTATCAGCCCATCCCACGCAGCTTCAAAACCCGGAAGCGCTTTCACTTTCAAGCTCCCTGTAGTTCGCATAGTCATCATCCGGGACACGGCCTGTGTACAGGTCAATCTCATACACGGCATTGCAAAGCGGGTTGTGACAATTCAGAATCATGGTATTCCCCTGAAACCCGGCCCCAATTACCTTGACGTTGCCGGTCTCACACCGTCGGCATGTTTCCAGACTTATCATTCCCTTTTTATCACTCCGTATCGTATGATTTGGAATTTGTCCACATCCGGCGTTCTCACAATCATCTCATACCGTCGCAGCATGTTTATTGGTTCTGTTCCCGGCTCTCCGGGA
>CAZWIN010000103.1:0-8693 GCA_964633855.1 uncultured Chitinophagales bacterium | reverse complement strand
TCGATTTCAGTTCAGCGCCGCAGCCAACAGTTGAGAACGGCAAGCTGTATGTCGTAGGCGCCGAGCGTATCGTGTGCGCTGATATCAGCACGGGCAAAGTCATCTGGAAAATTGATGAGGATTTCGGTTTTCCGGTGGATATGGGGTTGTTTGACAATACGCTGTTCCTCAAGGTCGGCTACCAGGCATTTTCCGTCGGCGTTGATGCCAAGAGCGGCAGCATCAATGCAAAGAAGGAGTGGAACAAGGACCCGTACCGTATTTATGCGCTTGACCCGGCAAACGGAAAGGAATTCTGGAGAATTGATTTTGAAAACGATCCCGGTATTTCTCTCCGGGGCGAATTTAAGTTTGATCCTGATAGCCGCACATTGTATGGCGCGGATGCGGATGTGTTTTTCGCGGTGCGGCTCTCCCGTGATGCGGGTGGCAAGCGGCTCTGGACGCTCAAGTTCGATAAGGATATGAAAGTCGGCGATCTCGACCACGAAGACTGTTATGCCGTAACGCAAAGCAGCTCATCAAGCACGTCATTCGGCTACAACTACACCACCACTACGACATCATACTCGGCAAGTGCGTGTCTTGTGTTGGAACCCGTATTCCGTGGTGATCACTTTATTGTTTTCGGCCCTGAAGGCGTTGCGCGTGTGAGCCTCGATGGGAAAGTGCAATGGACGACCGAATGGGATTGGGCCGGCAAAAAGGTGACTCTGCCGCCGGTGTTTTTGAGCAACGGCAAGATCGTCTATATGGTAAAGGAAGACATCCAGTTGATGGATGAGGCGACCGGCAAGCTGTACTGGAAGGAAGAAGACGACTACGATGCCACGCCTGTCCTCCCGCCGAACAACAAGTACCTGTACATGGTTGAAGATGACGAGGTGCGTGTGTACAAGATGGCGGAGTAGATGAACGAAATCGAATTTTTCTGCAGGCCGGAATTGTAGTCCGGCCTTTTTGTTATCCCAAAAACTTCTTCTTCCGGTTCCTGATGTAATCCACAAACACGCACTCGCCGAGGTTGTTGAGCGAGGAATAGTATGCGCGGCCATGGTTGGCTTTGGTAAGCTCTTCCACAAAATTGATAAGGTAGGGGTCGCGGGCTACCATGAAAGTGGTAATGGGAATATGTTCACGCCGGCAGGCAACGGCCTCATCCAGTGTCTTGTTCACAATTTTCGGGTCAAGGCCGAACGAGTTTTTGTAGAGCTTGCCGTTTGATTCAAAGATGGCGGAAGGTTTGCCATCCGTTACCATGAAAATCTGTTTGTTGGCATTGCCGTGGCGCCGGAGCAGATTGCGCGCCAGTTGCAGCCCCGCACGGGTATTCGTGTGAAACGGCCCCACGCTGAGAAACGGCAGCTCGTTGATGCTGACCAGTTGTGCTTCGTCTCCAAAAGTGATCAGGGAGAAGTAATCCTTTGGAAAGCGGGTCATGATCAGCTCAGAAAGTGCAAGCGCTACCTGCTTTGCGGGAGTAATGCGGTCTTCACCGTACAAGATCATGCTATGGCTGATGTCGAGCATGAGAATTGTTGCGCATGAAGTCTGGTGCTCACTCTCGTACACTTCAAGATCTTCTTCCTTCAGGGTGAAGTCTTCAATCCCGTCGCGGCGGAATGCATTGGAAAGGGTGGAGGTAAAATCAATATTCGTGGGCTGGTCGCCGAACGTAAACTTCTTTGTTTCGCTCAGCCGGTCAACACCTGAACCGGTATACGGTGTTTCGTGCGTTCCGCCGGGGCCCTTCTTTAATGATGTGAAAATCTCCCGCAAAGCGTCCTGACGAATTCGTTGAATGCCTTTTGTGGTAATAATAAGCCTGTCGTCAATCTCTTCAAGAATTCCCATCTCCCTCAGTTTGTCAATCAGGTCATCCATAGTCATGTTCTCATCGAACAGGCCGTATTCCTCCGCCAACTGCTTTAGCCATTCGAGGGCTTCCTGCACATCGCCGCTCGTTTGCATCATCAGGTAGCTGAAAAGAGAGACAAGCTGATCGAGCTTCTGCTCGTCAGTTTGGGACTCGGGTGTCCACTTGGAATAAAGAAAGCGCATAATTTCAGGTCAAAAGTAAAAAGTCAAAAGGCAAAAAAATCCCATGAATTGACGATTGGAGCGGCTTGTTCCAGCTCATCACTCATAATTCTTCACTCTTCACTAATCTTCTTCATACCCTCTTCCCGGACCGGAGAAGATACTTCCTACCATATCCTTATATGAAGTGACGTGATCCATTTCCTCTTTCGCAATCTTTGAGCTCTGGTGCAGCCCGTCCAGAACAAATTCCATTACCGAAGGGAGCTCAAGCTTTTCGTCAATCTCGCCCATATGACGCAGTGTGAGTTCACGCAGGCCTTTGACTTTGTCGAGCTCGCGCGTGTATTCTGTGAGGGGCATATCATCGGCAATCTCAATCTTGTTGCCTGCCTCAAACCATTGAAGAATTTTGTTGTATTCGGGATCATCTACGGTTGTGCGTCCGCCCGGGGGATCCTGCACATTCCGTTGTCGTTTCCTGAGCGGGTCCGGGAAATATTTCTTGAATGTCTCCCGTACTGCTTTGCCGATGAGCGCTTTGCCGACTTTTACAGAACCCTCCTGTTCACCTTCAAAGACCAGTTCAATTTTTCCCGTCATTCCTGGCAGGACATGTGGGAAGTCGCAGATACGCGGCACCACTACCTCATCGCCAAGAAGGATCGCTCGCCGCTCTGCATTGCTAACAAGGTTTTCCATTGCGGAGATCGTCAATCTTGCGCTAACGCCTGATTTCTGGTCAACAAACTCGCTTCTGCGTGCTTCGAATGCGATCTGCTCCACCATTTCCTTGAAGAAGAAAGGAATACGGATGGTTTTGCCCTCACGTGTTGTATGGGATTCCTGTTCGGTAATATGAATGCCTTCTTCAAGCGAGCGCGGGTAATGCGTAAGAATCTGGGAGTCAATACGGTCCTTCAGCGGCGTAATGATGTTGCCGCGGTTCGTATAGTCTTCCGGATTTGCGGTGAACACGATCATGATGTCCAGTGGAATGCGGATGTTGAAGCCGCGGATCTGGATATCCTTTTCCTCCATGATGTTGAATAGCCCCACCTGGATGCGCGGCTGAAGGTCGGGAAGTTCGTTGATGGCAAAGATGCCCCGGTTAGTGCGCGGAATGATGCCGAAATGAATCGCCCCTTCGTGCGCATAGTGCAGACGCTGTGCTGCGGCTTTGATCGGGTCAATATCGCCAATGAGGTCGGCAATGGTAACGTCCGGCGTTGCGAGTTTTTCCCCGTAACGCTGCTCGCGATGAATCCATTCAATCGGCGTTTCATCTCCGTGTTGCATGACGAGGTCGGCGGCAAACTTGCTCACGGGATGAAACGGATTGTCGTTCAGTTCGCTTCCCTTGATCACCGGGGCGAATTCATCGAGTAATGTCGGCAGTTGCCGCACGATACGTGACTTTGCTTGTCCCCGCAAGCCCAGCAGGATGATATCATGCTTTGCAAGGATGGCATTCACCAATGCCGGGACAACGGTTTTTTCGTAGCCGATAATCCCCGGGAAAATCTGTTCCTTGTTTTTGAGTTTGCGGATGAGGTTATTGCGGAGTTCATCCTTTACAGGCAGGACCTTGTAGCCGGAACGGCGGAGTTCGCCAAGAGTCAATGGTCGGTTCATGCTTCCCCTGTCAATCATCATGAATTGCTTGTGAAATGTACTTCGTTTCGTTGTGAGAATCAAACAACATGGGGCAGGCTCCGCTGCCGGGTTTCATTGCAATTCCAGAGCGAAATTGGTACCATTACCACCGTCTTCATGCACGCCCCACTACATAAAACACTCATCATCCGCATGAGTTCCATAGGCGATATTGTGCTCTCGTCGTTGCTGGTGCGGGCCATGCGCAAGCGGTTTCCGCAAAGCCGGATTGACTTTCTTGTGAAACAGGAGTATGCGGATCTCATCCGCCATAATCCCCATCTTTCCAATGTTATTGAGTTCCCGAAGGGGGGAACACTTGCCGACCTTAGGTGCCTCCGCAAGGAAATTCAGTCGGGTGAATACAGCCTTATTGTTGATATTCATGACAGTGTGCGAAGCCGCTATCTTTGTTTCGGAGCGAAGAACGTTGTCCGTATCAACAAGCGGAAATTCGCCCGCTTCCTTCTGGTACATTTCAAATGGGATGTTTATAAACATGTTGGGGGCTCGCCTTCCGTTGCGGAGCGCTATCTTGAACCAGTGCGACATTTAGGGGTGGAGAACGATGGTGGCGGGCTTGAGCTGTTTCCGGACGAGAAGGACGTGCAACGTGCGGAGGAGATTCTTCGTGCATCCGGAATTTCCAAGAGTACTGTTATCACCGGTATCTGCCCTTCGGCGAAGCATGCCAATAAAATGTGGATGAAAGAAAGTTTTGCCGAAGTGGGCGCGACATTATCAGGCCACCGGGGTGCAGTGGTCTTGTTCGGGTCTGAATCCGAAGGGGCGAGATGTGAGGAGATCCGACAGAGTATTCTGAAAGATAAACGCGACACTCCGGTCCTTAATCTTGCTGGTAAAGTATCTCTTCTCGAAACAGCCGCGCTGATGGATCGCTGCTCTATAATAGTAACCAATGATTCTGGGTTGATGCACATTGCTTCCGCGCGCAAAAGGCCTGTTGTTGTAATCTTTGGCCCGACAACACGAGAGCTTGGCTTTTTCCCGTACGGAACGAGGAGTACAATTGTAGAGCATAGCGGACTGCCATGCCGGCCATGCACACACATCGGATTGACCCACTGTCCGAAAGGGCATTTCAAATGCATGCGTGATATTTCGCCATTGCAAGTGGTAAGTGCAGCACAGGCACTTCAGGCAAACTAATGCAGCCTTTCTGGAAATTTATATACGGTTACCTTGTTATTCCGTGCATGTGGGTACTCGTGCATATTGCCGGATTTGTCAACGGAAAAGTCCGGAGGGGAATTGCGGGGCGACGGAACCTTCTGTCCGCACTTTCGGAACAAATGAGATCAATCGCTGAGGGCAGCAGGGTATGGTTCCATGCCTCCTCCATGGGTGAGTTTGAACAGGCGAAACCTATAATTGCGGAACTCAAACACCGTCACCCGAATGTGCGTGTGATAGCGACATTTTTTTCCCCTTCAGGGTATGAGCACTCGAAGAAATATCCGCTGGCGGATATCATCAGCTATATTCCCTTTGATTCACCCTCGAATGCGCGTGCTTTTGTAGAATGTGTCCGTCCCGATGTTGCAGTTATGGTGCGGTACGATATATGGCCGAACCATATCTGGGAATTACAACGGCACCGGATACCGACAGTGATTGCCAATGCTACGATGAGCGCATCCACACCGCGTCGCCTGCTGCTTGCGGCAGGGTTTCATCATCATGTGTATAATGTCATTAATGCCATCCTGACCGTGTCGGAGAGCGATGCAAAGGCATTCGGCACATTCAGGTTGACGCATCCGGTTGTCGAACCTATCGGTGATACACGCTACGACCAGGTTTCGCTACGGAGCGTTGAGGCGCGCAAGCGACACATTATTCACGCAGGAATTCTCGAAGGGCAAAAAGTGATCGTTGCCGGAAGCACCTGGCCGGAAGACGAGCAGGTGATCATTCCCGCTTTTTTGCACATTCTTGAAGCGTCAGGCAAGACGCTTCTGATACTTGTTCCGCATGAGCCGACTGTTGAACACCTCGAAGAAGTTGAAAATGAACTTGCCGGCAAAACGACGTTCATCCGGTTTTCCGCGTTGAATGAGTATGCCGGTGAACGGGTTATTATTGTAGATAGCATCGGCATCCTGCTGACACTTTACGTCAATGCACATATTGCGTATGTCGGAGGCAGTTTCAAGCAGGGTGTGCATAATGTGCTTGAAGCCGCCGTGTATGGTATTCCCGTACTGTTCGGGCCACGGCATGCGAATTCCCAGGAGCCGTTGAAACTCGTTGAACACGGTGGTGGTTTTGTGGTGAACGATGCGCTTGAGCTACGGCGCACACTGGGCAATTTGCTCCAGGATGAAACAGCTCGCCGGACCGCGGGCGACCGGGCAGCACGGTTTGTTCAGTCCAACGTCGGTGCCACTCAGAGATTCCTGGTCTACCTTGAGAAATACCTGAAAAAAACATAAACCGAATAACAGATGCTGCCAAAAGCTGTTTCCGGCATGGTAATACACTCTTCCCCCTTTTGTTGGAAAAAATCTTGCCTCTGGCAGCCATGACGCGTATCTTATAACTTACTGCTGCTGCAGTACGTACGTTTTTCTTCCTCGTCAGTTCGCTTTCGGATATTGCAACACAAGCGAATTCCTTTTGAGAATTAGAGTGAATCGGAAATCACAGTTCTTTCATTTTGTTATATGGAAAGCCAGTATGAACACCATTCGTTTTGTTATTCTTTGCGCAATGCTGTGCATGGTCTTTGTTCCGGCATATGCCGTCGCTCCAAAAATTGAGCCCGATGGCTCGATACTGTTGCCGGCACAAACGGCAACAGGGACTCTTCCGGAACAGGAACTGCAGCAGATGTTATTTTTTTCACGTGAATGGCAGCAATTTAATGCTCAACACGGTCTATGGACTGCATTTTGGAACGAGGCCACCGGAACGCCGCACCGTGCATTCGGCATGCCGATTACGATACCAGGGTACAGCAAGATCACGGTAGAAAATGTGCAGGATGCTTCGCGTTCGTTCCTCCGTGCGAACGCAAGCGGGCTGAAAATCCGTCCCGACGAGTTGAAATTTGTGCGTGCTTCGCATGTCGGCAACAAATGGTACGTGACGTATCGCCAGCTTCTCAACGGCGTTGAGGTACTGCTCTCCGAAGTTGAATTGAGAATATCTGATGATGCGAGAGTCTTTGCTCTTGGCGTTGATTTCTATGCCGATGCGGAAATCTCTTCGTTAAATGTCATACCTCTGCCTGTGGCAATGCAGGAAGCGGGCGCCGGACTTCCATCGCCGGACGTGACTACTGAAGGGAAGCAATTTGTTCTTCCCATCCGGGACGGTCGTCAAATTTCTTTTCATTTGGTGTACGAGATGTTCGTCCGATCTGCCGAGCCAATCGGGAACTATGTTGCCTATGTGGATGCCCACACCGGGCAGGCTCTCTGGAGACAGAACAGGGTGCGGTATGCGGAAGTGAAAGGACGTGTGCGTGGAGGAGTACAGTTGGTGCTTCCTACTGATCCATTTGTTGAAAGCGATTTCAAAAAGCAGTACGTCAATATTGACGGATTCAATGTGCTTTCGGACAGTGCGGGCAGGTTTGTGGGTACTATTGCTTCCCCGGCCACGCTCAACGCGTCGCTGCGGGGAGTTTCGGTAGATGTCAACCGTGCAGATGCATCCGATGCTTTCATTTCTATGACGGTGAACCCCGGTGATTCGGTGAACATCCTCTGGGATAACGCCAACTCGCATCCGGCAGAGCGGGACGCGTTCTTTAATACCAACGTGATCCACGATTACATCACCACGCTTGATCCGGGGTTCGCAAGTATCAATTATAGTATGCCCTGTTTGGTGAATCTTAACCAGACATGCAATGCATTCTGGGATGGAACCGGTATCAACTTTTTCTTGGCAGGTGGCGGATGTGCAAACACAGCACAAATCGCAGATGTCGTATTTCATGAGTATGGGCATGGTATTAATGACAAGCTTTACGAGATGCTTGGCGGGGGAGGCATGATCAATGGCGCCACCCATGAGGGAACCGCCGATGTTGTTGCAGCAATGATTGCTGATGACCCAAGAATCGGCAGAGGGTTCTTCGGCCCGAATTCTATTCTGCGGACTATTGACAATAGCGCCCGCTATCCGGAAAATGTGTCTTCAGATCCTCATATTACAGGTCTGATTATTGGAGGGGCATTTTGGGACCTTCGTCAATTAACATCATTGGAAACCGCCCGAACCTTATCCCACTTTGCGAAATACGGGCTTCCGGATGATCCTGACAATGGTGTGGCTTTTGCCGAGTGGTTTTTTGATACCATCGGTGCTGATGATGACGATGGGGATCTTACCAACGGAACTCCAAATATTCACGCCATTGGAAATGCGTTCAATATGCATGGTATAGGAAGTTCGCGTTATTTCCGTCAGTCCTTCCAGCATACACCAATTATCAGTTCAAACGACACGACGAATGCATTCCCGGTCGTATTTCAACTTGCCGGAGTTCCTATCCCCGGCGGTGATCCGGAATCCGTCAGAGTCCACTACACCACAGACAATTTTCAAACGACGATAACATTGCCGACGATCCAGAACCCTCCCGGCCAGTACACGACATTCATTCCGGCACAACCTTGGGGGACTCTTGTCCGGTATTACATTACGGCCTATGACAGAGTTGCCGGAATAATTCAGGAATATCCTGCCGGCGCACCGGCGACAGCATCGTACAAATTCTCCATCGGCTTCCAGCAGGCAGAATCAGGAGTTCTCTATGCTTCCTCACAGGGGTCTCCCTCTGGCGATCTGTATTCCGTTGATCTCCAGACCGGAGTCGCAACATCCATAGGATCGCTTGGTGTGCCGAGTATTCAGGCTCTTGCGATTCGCCCGACAACAAATGAGCTGTATGGGATTGTTCCAGGTGCAACGTCTGTTGCATTGTACAGACTCAACCCAGCTGCTGCCGACGCGTTCTCTAT
>CAZWIN010000102.1:0-8823 GCA_964633855.1 uncultured Chitinophagales bacterium | reverse complement strand
GGTAAACGCCCTTGCGTTTAACACACGTTACTATTGGAGAGTGCGGGCGAAGAATGTAGCAGGGACCAGTCCATTCTCACAGACATTTAATTTTGCCACGGCAATTGCAGCGCCTGTCGCACCGGTCCTGGTTTCTCCCGCAGACGGGGCAACCAATGTAACGCAGAGCCCGACATTGGTCTGGAACGCTGCCGCGACGGCAACAAGCTACAGGCTTCAGGTTGCAAGGGACACGGCATTTACACAAATCAGTTTTGATGATTCAACACTGACGGCAACGTCGAAGCTTGTTGGTCCGTTGCTCTCAAATACAAATTATTACTGGCGGGTGCGTGGAAAGAATTCCGGAGGCAGCGGCGCATATTCAGGCAGGTTCAGATTCCTGACCACTGCAGCACCGCCGGTTCCGTCACAACTCGAGCCGCTGGATTCGGCCACACGTGTTTCACGAACGCCGACATTTATCTGGAATCGTGTGCCGGGCGCAACATCGTACTTTTTGCAGGTGGCGACTGATGCCGGTTTTACCTCGCTGTTGTTCAGTGACTCCACCATTACTGATTCAGCGCGAACCGCTGGCCCATTCCCGTACGGAGCTGTACTGCGATGGCGCATCCGTTCAAAGAATACGGCCGGTATCAGCGCATTTTCAGCTCCGCGCCTCTTTACGGTAATGTTGCAGCCGCCTGCAATCCCGACGCTTGTTTCACCGGCGAACAATGCCGTGAACCAGCCGGTCGCCCCGACCCTTCGCTGGCAATCCACGTCACTGGCGTCGGGCTATGAGCTTCAGATTGCGCTTGACACGTTGATGACAAATATCTTTATTAATGATACCACCATTACGGATTCATCAAAGGTTGTGCGGGTGGCTCCGAGTACGGCATATTACTGGCGTGTGCGCGGCAGAAATACCGAAGGAACGTACGGGCCATATTCCGTCGTACGCAGGTTCAGCACAGCGAATGTTGCCCCGGCGGTGCCAATCCCGTTCTATCCTGCCAATGCCGATACCGGCGTCAGCCGGACACCAACGCTTCGGTGGGTGACAAGCCCCGGTGCGATACATTATCGCATACAGGTTGCACGTGACAATCTCTTTTCTCAAATTGTGGCAGATGATTCGCTCGTCTCTGTTGACTGGTTTGAGCCGGGACTACTGCTCGCCAACACACAATACTATTGGAGAGTACGGGCACGCGGTACATCGGGATGGAGTGCGTATTCCATTATCCAGCACTTCATGACAGGGACGTTGATTGTCTCCGTCGGCGATCCTGAACCCGAACTACCGGAAGCGTTTGTATTGTATCAAAACTATCCTAATCCATTTAACCCTTCAACAACGATACCATTTGCGCTTGCACATGAGGCGTTCGTCAACCTCAGGTTGTACAATACCATGGGAGAGGAAGTTGCCGTTCTTGCATCAAGCGTGTTCGACCGCGGGCTTCACAATGTGCAATGGGACGGAAGAAACACCAACGGCCTACAAGTGACGAGCGGTGTCTATCTTGCCCGGATGGTGGTTACCGAACCTGGCTCGGGCATCTTTTCTTCGACAAAGAAACTACTGTTACTTAAGTAAGCAGATTACCCGCTGGTCGGCGGGAGTATTCTTGTTAGACTTCATTAACTCATCTACTCGCCATACATTACAAGGAGCAGCCATGAAAGCAACGCGATTGCTTGTTCTGGGAATGTTCTTGTTGTTTGCGACGACGGCATACAGCCAGCTTGTTGCGGACTACTCGTTCACTCAGTTGAGCGGAACGTATACGGAGATCTCCGGCGGAACAGTGCTGGGGACAACCTCCAACGATGACAATAATTGGAATGCTATCCCAATTGGTTTTACGTTCAAATTCAACCAGGTGAATTATGATACCATCAGTGTGCAAACAAACGGATTCATCCGGTTTGCTACATCTGTTGCCAGTTCATACAGCGCTATCAGTACTTCGACAGCGGGGATTGATAAGCTTGTTGCGGGCTTCAACCGGGATATTGAAAGCCGGACGGATGGAGAATTGAGTTATCAGGTGAACGGCTCCGTTGGCTCGCGTATTCTCACCGTTCAGTGGAAGAATTATCAGAGATACACCACCGGCGCCACGGATAACGGAGATATCTTCAATTTTCAAATTCAGTTATTCGAGACGAGCAACAAGATTGAAATCGTTTATGGCTCCTATACGATTAACACCGGGAATACGGTTCAAGTCGGCCTCAAGGGTGCAAGCAATGCCGACTTTAATAACAGATCGGTGATTGACGGTTCCAATACCTGGGCAACATCAACAGCGGGCGGAGCAAATACTGCAACCTGTCAGTTTACCACTGCAGGGCTGAATCCCGCAAGCGGACAGATTTACAGGTACACGCCGCCGACAATCTCTGCAAACGATATCAAGGGGCAGTCATTGGATGATCCTGCAAGTGGCGGCGCCAAACCAGAGAATACCGCCTTTTCACCCAAAGCAACATTCAAGAACGTCGGAACTTCAACGCAGGGCCCTTTTAACGTCCGCTATCAGATTTACAATTCCGTTCCTACGCAGGTGTACAGTAACACCCAGTCTGTTTCTTCGCTTTTGCCGGACTCTCTCATTCAGGTAACCTTTGGCTCTGTTGTCGGCGGTTTGCCGGCAGGAGCGTATACCATCCGTGCCATGTCGCTTCTTGCAGGTGATGCCAATACGGCGAATGACACGGTCAACGGGACAATGACTGCTCTTCTTGTTATTTCATCATATCCCTACTCGGAAGACTTTGAGGGTGCGGAACCGGCTTCCGCAATCCCGGCCTCTGTCACGAAAACCCCGACAAGTTTTATTGGTGCGGCTGATGTCATGGCGCTGCCTGAAAGCAAGCGTCAACAGTATCTTGCCGACGGATATGAGCCAACAAAGGATGGCGGGCTTGTGCTTGTTGACAAGACCCCCGGAGGGATTTCATATTCTCCCAATGAGGTGATGACAGGCGGGCTTGGCTGGACTACTGCTATTCTGTCCGGTGCTGTCAACGACTGGGTGCGCGGAACACCGGCAAAAACACAGATTGCCGGCGCGCATGGCGGCACGAAATGTTACGTCACCAAAACCACGGGCACGTATAGTGTCAGCCATAATGCATATATACAGTCACCAATATTGAACTTTACCTCGTTGGGAGTTGATCCTACATTAAGGTTCTGGCATAACTTCCAGGGAGAGACCGGGTCCTTCTACGGTTATGACTGCGGTTTTGTGGAATACTCTATTGACGGCGGTGCAACATGGCGCCGCGTTGATAGCGTGCTCGGCACGGGCGGCAATTTTGAAACAGCAAACAGTTTCAACTGGTACAATTCTGCTTCGACAAATAACTCCACAATTGGCGCTCCGCCCAAATACTCCAACATCGTCGGCTCTACGGGCAGCACGGGATACACAGGCCATTCAAGCGGATGGATTGAATCTGCGACAGTCCTCACGGGAACGGCAGGCGCTTCGGACGTACGCATTCGCTGGCGCTGGGGAACAGATGGAGTTGATGTTGCAGAAGGATGGGCGATTGACGATGTCTCAATTACCACAGCGTTGGCAAATGACGTCAGGCCTATGACATTTGACGATCCGTTGAATGGAGGGACAAAAACTGCTGGCGTTGCCTTCTCCCCAAAAGCCAGTTTCAAAAATGTCGGGACAGCAACGCAGGGCCCGTTCAATGTTAAGTACGAGATTTATAATTCCGTACCGGCAAGTGTCTATTCAGACATACAAAGCATCGCTTCACTTACATCTGGTACAACACTGCAGGTAACGTTTGCATCTGTTGCCGGAGGGCTTGCGGCGGGTGCGTATACTATCCGGACGATTTCACTCCTTTCCCCCGATGGCAATACTACCAATGATACAATCAATGGAACGCTCACGGTTCTTCCTGCGGGAACGGTTCTTTACGAACCATTCGACTCCTTCCTCCCCGCCGGCTGGACCCGAACGGGAACAACAATATGGAAAGGTGGAACCGCTGTTCAATCAAACGGATCATCCGGCGGCACAACGTTCGCTGATTTCTTCAGTGTAAGTTCGGGAACGGACACACTTAAGAGCCCGATTGTAGACATCTCTGCGCTCGCGGCAGTCGCGCTTCCGAAATTGCTGAAGTTTGATCATGCCTATCGCACCTATACAGGCGGGGAATCGGATACAGTGCGTCTGCTTATTTCTTCCGACGGCGGCGTATCGTGGACTGCAACATTGTTCTATGATGGGGCTCCGACAATGGCGACACTTGAGCCATCGTCTTCCGAACTGATTCCTTCATCGGCATCCGACTGGAGGAACAACGTCCTGGCAATTCCGGGCCCATATCTTGTGTCAACGTTCAGGATGGCGTTCCTTGCAAAGACGGATTTCGGCAATAATTTCTATCTTGATAATGTCTTTATCGTGGTTCAGCCGGATACTGATCTGGTGATGGAATCAGTTTCCCAGCCGAATGGTATTCCGGATCCGTTCAGGCCTTCGGTCAGAACGGGAGTGAAAAAAGAGGCAGGGCTTACAATGGTGAACCGGGGCAGAGGGGCAGCCGCGTCGCCAGAGGTGAATAGAACCAGGTTATTGCCCGGTCTGGGGATCAACGCGGATGTCCGTCTCAAAGCGTCTGTAAATAACAGTCCGGAAGCTATCGTACCTGTTACCCTGCGCTCCGTTGTAAGGAATTATGGCGTTGACAGCCCTTCATATGTTGTGAACTGGACGTTTGATGGCGTATCGCAAACACCGGTTGCACGCGGCGGTTTCAGCAGCTTCGGGGCTGATAGCGTTGACCTGAGCCTGACGCCGACGGCGCGCGGGACATTCTCGGCGTTTGCAACTGCCACGGTTTCGAACGATGCCGATGGCGGGAACAATTCCAAAACGTATCACCGCACACTGGTTTATCCGGATAGCAGCATTAGAATAAAATACGATAACGGCTCCAACATTCCTGATGACAGGATTGGATTTAACGGCCCTGATTTGGAAGCTGGTGTACGGTTTACCGCATCCCAGGACATCAAGCTCGCGAATATTGATGCGTATTACCTCAATGCTTCGAGCGGTGATTCTGTTACGGTCAAGGTCTACGCTGCAGGTGGGAATGATACTACTCCGGGATCATTGCTCTATTCAAAGAAATTTGGCGGGCCGAACTATACCAGCACAACCGGAGGTTATTTTACCCTGCCACTAGGAAACGATGCGCCGACTATTGCATCAGGCTCGGATTTCTGGGTGAGCATTTTGTTCCCGCCAACTCCATTCCCGATGGGCGCTCATTCTTCGGGCTTTACGGCGGGACGCAGTTTTATTTCTGCTGACAGCGGAGCTACCTGGGCCCTTCTTGATCTTCCGCCGGAGTGGGCATGGCTGTTGAGAGTTGTGGGCGTGAGTGGCGGCAGTGGGGCGACTGTCAGTGTTACAGTCAAAGATGGCTGGGATCTTATTTCCAATCCGGTCATTACGCCTAATGACTCTGTAAAACAACTCTTCCCGGCCTCGCTGTTCAACTACGCGTTTTCATTCGGTGCCGGAGGTTACTCGCAACAACATCGGTTGCTGAATGGCGTCGGCTACTGGGCAAAGTTCCCTGATACTACAGTGCAAATAATAAACGGTAGTGTAAACGTTCTTGACACGGTTCCCGTGGTGGGTGGTTGGAATATCGTTGGCTCGATTTCATCCATTATTGATACCGGCCAGGTTCAGGATCCGGGGGGAATTCGAACTTCGGCATATTTTGGCTGGAACGGTATCTATACAAATCCAACAGATATTACTCCGGGTGAGGGGTACTGGGTAAAAGTAAGCAGCGCCGGTATCCTCATTTTCTCAACTGCTCCTGCTCCTGCCGGAAGACCACGTACTGAAAATGTTCTTGAAGCGCTCAGCAGAATCACCATTACGGACAAGAGCGGCATATCGCAGGAACTGTATTTTGGTGCCGAGCGTCAGGATCTGAATACGGCAATGTATGCCATGCCTCCGTTGCCGCCCTCCGGCGCGTTTGATGCGCGATTTGAAACAGCCGATGGTGGATCGAAGGTGCAAACATATCAGTCAGATGCAGCCGTCAGCATGCCCATTGCGTTGCAAACCGATGGGCCTGTCACCGTATCATGGACGATTGCCGATGGTTCGGTGTATGAACTTTCCGATGCAGTTGGCCGCCAGGTGAAAGTGATGCAGGGCAGCGGATCGGCAACGTTCAACTCGGCGAAGCTGATAGTGAAAACCACAAGTCTGGAAGGGTTGCCGAGAGAGTATGCGCTCTTCCAGAATTATCCCAATCCGTTCAACCCCTCCACCAATGTGAAGTTTGCTCTTCCGGTGGAAAGCAAAGTGAATATTGAGATCTTCAATATTCTTGGCCAGCGGATGCGTACGCTTCTGAGTGATAACCTCACGGCAGGCTATCATATTGTGGAGTGGAACGGCAAGAATGATGCAGGAAGTCAACTCAGCACGGGAGTATATCTGTTGAAGATTTCGGCAACCAGTACACAGGGCCGACAATTCTCGGATGTACAGAAGCTGATGTTGGTGAAGTAATCGTCAGGGAGGCAATAACCCGGGCGCGTAGACGAGACGAAGGGTCTGCGTGCCCGGGGTATATCGGTTAATGAGCCCCTGAATTTATGCCGGAATTTTCCAAAATGAGGCGAAAACAGGCTGAAGAATGGAGGCCCAAGACGGGCAAGTAATACTCGTAGTTATACGAGGTAAAAAACAGGTAGAGTTTCCAGTTGCCGTTAATTGTAGTCCATTTTACCTTGTTCGTGGTTTTGTAGTTATTCTGAAGTTGTATTGGTCGTACAATATCCGGAACCTTCGTAATTTCCTTTCACTGGTCTGAGTCGTTGCGTTGATCCACGTATCACGCGCGGCTGTTTGCATGAAAGCGCTCCTTCGTTTTATAAATAACATTCAACTAATAATAGTTCAATCCATAACCCCCAACTAGGAGGTACAAGATGAAACACTCGTATACTCTGTTGCTTTACGCTCTTGTGTTCTCTCTTGCGACTACGTTCATGTTCGCAGGAGGAGTAAAGAGCGGAAAGAATACGCTGGCGAAGAAGCCGGTTTACCACCAGGAATTGGCAGAGCCAAATCCTGAGGCTTCTTTCTTCCCGGCACCGGTACAACGCCCTGCGAGCTCAATGCTCGTACCGATTCCCGGAGGAACATATACCGTGGGAACGGGCGGTACGTATACTACCCTGCGGGCTGCGATTACAGACCTGCAGACCAATGGTATTCTTGGTGATGCGGCTGTCATTTTCTCTCTGACCGATGCATCATACGTTGATAGCAGCTTCGTTATTGGCGGCTTCCCCGGACAGGGATTACAGGATGTTATTTTCCGTCCCTCCGCCGGAAACTTTGCGGTAATTTCTCTCGGTACAGCAGGCGCTTCTTCAACAATTCCCTATGGAATCCTCTTGAGCAACGCCAAGAGAGTTATATTCGATGGTGATGATCCGGGTACCAGCGGCCTGCAGCGAAGCATGCAGATTGATATTGACACCGCCAGTGCCACGGCGCGAAACTGTATCCGCATTCAAAACGGTTCGGGGCCTGTTCAAATAAAGAATATGATCCTGACCGGATATAAGAACGGCACAACACAGGGTCCGCTCGCAGGTAGCGTGACGTTCATGGATAGCGTTGGAAACACCACCAACGGTGGAAACCATGATATTCTCTTCGACAACAATCATTTCCTGCGCGGATTTTATGGAATCAACCATCGCGGAGCCAGCAACTGGAATCGCGACAACAATATTACTGTCACGAACAATTTGTTTGGTACCGGCGACCTTTTCCCGGATGACCTCCTTGCAGCATTAACACGCGGTCTTTTGATCAACCAGTATGTGAATAATTATGTTGTTGATAGAAATGATTTCTTCGGCCTTATCAGCCAGTCAACAGCGGCAAATAACTCAGGCTCGGTAATAGGTATCTTTGTTGGCGGTGCGGCAACATATACTATTACTAATAACCTGTTGCACCATTTTGTCGTTGCCGGGAATGGAACGGGAAGTACAGCGTTTGGGTTCCCGTTTGGGTACATTATCGGTAACAGCAACTCGTTCGCTCCTACAGGTGCAGGCTCAAACAAGTCGTATGGTATCATCAGCAATAATATGATGTACGATTGGCACAACTATGGATCTGGCCAGGCCGGACGTGTAAGTCGTGGTGTAGCCATGAATCCTACCGGACCGAATACGGCCAGCAACTCTCCCAACGGAGAAGGTGCTTCAGTGCGATGGCTCTATAACACGTGGCATCTTGACCATGATGCGGCTGAGGGTGGTGGCGCTGCAAACAATGCAGTGTGCTATGACGTGAACTTCTCTGGTGTGAATAATGTGGTAGGTACGGGAGATTCGATTTTCCTCTACAACAACATTCTCTCTGGAATTCGCGGTGATGAAGGTGGCGGCGAAGGTTCAGAGGCTTACCTCTTTGTCGGACCAAGTGCGCTTCCCGGTAACGCTTCACGTTACTTTGAATCTAATCACAACCTCTACAGGACTGCTCCGGGCCTCTTTGCCCAAAGAAATGATCCCTGGCCTGATGGTGGCAGCGGGTTCTCGGTGGACTTTGCCGATTGGCAGACTGCGACAGGACAGGATTTGCAGGGTGCCTTTGGCGAGGCAAAATTTGTGAGCCGGTACAATGCCCATATTGACTCGACAATTGGCGCAAATTCAGCCGCCGATGGAGTCGGTATGCCGATCACCGGAATCACCCTTGACATAGACGGAGATGGTCGTAATGT
>CAZWIN010000101.1:8449-8873 GCA_964633855.1 uncultured Chitinophagales bacterium | reverse complement strand
CGGCCGTTCCGCGCAGGATTTCAGTATCACCCTTTCCGACGAAACCTCCCTCCTCGCACGCAGTAATCATCTCTCACGGAGCGCGGGACAGGACTATCCGGCCTGGCTGGCGATACATGGAAAAGGCTTCAGCCCTGTACAACAAGAATACAGACACCAAGGGCGATATTCTCCGGTCACCATGCTCAGGGGAAAGAGCAAGACTCACATCATTGCTTTTTCCGTAGGCGATTCACAAGAGGACGCTGCAACAATAGCGCGAACGTATGCGTCGGATCCGGCATCCTTCTTTACACAACGACGTCTGCGAATGGAGAAACTGCTGAAGGAAACTGATGTCCGGACAGAAGATAAAGCTTTCGACAAAGCCCTCGCCTGGGCAAAGCTCTCTCTTGACGCGCTGATTATGAACCAGGGAACCAAA
>CAZWIN010000101.1:0-8439 GCA_964633855.1 uncultured Chitinophagales bacterium | reverse complement strand
GGGTTGCCATGGTTCAATAATTATTGGGGGCGGGATACATTCATTTCACTCCCGGGTGCCTGTCTCGTTACCGGACACTTCACGGAAGCCAAACAGATCCTCCGTTCCTTTGCCGAGTTCCAGCAGCGCGATTCAACCTCATCTGACTACGGGAGGATTCCCAACATCGTTACTACAACCGACAAAGCGTACAATACAGCAGATGGCACTCCCCGTTTTGTAATGATGGCACGGGAGTATATTGAACGCTCCGGCGATTCAGCGTTTGTGATTGAAGCATATCCCGTCATCCTGAGATCAATCGAAGGGACGCTGAAATATCATTCCGATTCATCAGGGTATCTTGTCCATAGCGATGCCGAGACGTGGATGGACGCTGTCGGCCCCGATGGGCCGTGGAGCCCGCGCGGCAACAGGGCAAACGATATTCAAGCATTATGGGCACAGCAACTTGACGCCGGCATCTGGTTTGCCACTCAACTGGGCGATGCGGCCTCGGCAAAACGCTGGGACTATGTGCTGACGACACTCAAGGCAAATTTTGCAAGGGACTTTATCGTTGAAGGCAGAGTTGTTGATCATCTGAACACAGATGGGAGTAACGACAACCAGCTTCGCCCAAACCAGATATTTACCTCATACCTGTTGAATGAAGAAACGCGTGCCCGCGTACTTCAAACAGTCACCGGAAAGCTCACTTACACATACGGCGTCGCCTCCTTATCTCAGGAGGAAGAGAATTTCCACCCGTACCACCAGTTTAGTGCATACCCGAAAGACGCAGCATACCACAACGGCACGGTATGGACCTGGCTTCAGGGAGGAGTAATCTCAGAACTTTGCCATTTCGGCTTGCGGGAATTGGCATGGCAGATTACGGCAAACTCGATGAATCAGATTCTGCATCGCGGGGCTGTCGGAACGCAGTCAGAGCTATTGGACGGGGTTCCCAAACCGGGCAAACAAGAACCGGACATGTCCGGCACCTTCTCGCAGGCATGGAATCTGGCAGAGTTTATCCGGAATTTCTACGACGATTATCTTGGCATACGGCTTACGCGCTTCAATCATACACTCGTGCTCCGCCCAATGCTCCCACAATCGCTCGGAAAGGTTCGGGCGTCCATCAACCTCGACGGGAGGAGTGTCCCGATTGAGATAGACCCAAAAACAAAAAGATACACGATCAACGGACAGAATCTCCGGCTTGGCGGAAAGGGGATATTGGAGACGAGATCCATGGGAGGTGACATTAAGACGACAGTATTCACGATCAACCCGAAAACTGTCACAAAACTGGAGTTTAGCAATGATAGCGTAACTGTTTGGAATGGAAAGAGTAAACTCACCTCAGTTACTTCAACAGCTCCAGGCCCTGATTATTCCAGTGTCCTGCATCCTCTCCGTCTTGCCGAACCAAAAATATCAGCCGGGCTCAAATCCCTGAAAGGCCCTGAGTATCCCCTGCTCTCCAATGCACAAATAAAATCTACAAATCCAGCCGCAGTCAAATTGCACGATGTTGCAGACCCTATCGGTGACGAAACCGGTGTGGGAGCATCCGGTGAGGCGTTAGGTAGTTATTCATACCCGAAGAATCCGTTCTTCGTCCCAGGCTGCCTGGACATTACCGGCTTTTCTGTCAGCTATGATTCGGTAATGGCCTTTTTCTCAATGAAATTCAGGGCGCTCTCCAATCCCGGCTGGCATCCTGAGTATGGATTCCAGTTGACATACGTAGCGATTGCGATAGATCAGGATGGAAAGCCCAATTCCGGTACGCGGGCTATTCCACGAAATGCCAGTTTTACATTAAGTGAATACAATGGCTTCGAGAAGCTCATCCTCGTCGGCGGAGGAATACAACTCGTGAATGCAGATGGCAAAATACTCGCCGCATACATACCCGAAGCCTCGGACATCGCCAACCCTTTGGGAAACACTGAAACCTCAACAGTGAGTTTTGCGATCCCTCTCTCCTACCTCGGAAGGCCGGACGAACACTGGAGGTTTACAGTTCTGGTGGGTGGACAGGATGACCATGGCGGTTCGGGACTTGGTGAGTTCAGGACTGTGAATGCTGAAGCAGGAGATTGGAATGGCGGCGGAAGGAAAGCACCCAGCGATTCAAACGTATATGATATACTCCAGACACACTAGGGAGAACTTTTTATGTGCCGTAACATCAAAACACTTTTCAATTTTGACCCGCCTGCCACCGATCAGGAGATCAAAGACGCATCGCTGCAATTTGTCAGGAAGCTGAGCGGCTTCACCAAGCCGTCACAGGTTAATGAGGCGGCTTTTGAACATGCAGTCAAAGAGATTACCAAGGTTGCCCGAAAGCTTGTTGACTCTCTCGAAACACAAGCACCGCCGCGTAACCGTGAAATCGAAGCCGCAAAAGCCCGGGCACGAGCCCTCGAGCGTTTTGGCTAGGCACTTATCCCACGCTTAGTGCAATCCCTCTCTCCGGCTAGCCCTTCACACTCCCCAACGTCAGGCCGGACACCAGGTACTTGCTCAACGCAAGGAATAACACCACTACCGGTATGGCAACAATAATCGAGGAAGCGCCGTAGAGCCCCCACTCTGTGGACATGTTGGCCTCGAACGACTTTAATCCGAGTGGAAGCGTCCAGAGATTTGAGTCCTGAAGAATCTGCGCGGCGACAAGATACTCCGACCATGCCGTCATAAACGAGAAGAGTGCTGTAATCACCAAAGCCGGAGCGGCAAGCGGAAGAATGATTTTGTAGAAGGCTTGAAATTGATTGCACCCGTCAATGCGCGCGGCCTCTTCAAGGCTGTAAGGAATCGTGTCGTAGTACCCCTTCATCGTCCAGATCGTGAAGGGCAATGCCGTGGCCGTGTAAATAATAATCACTCCAAAATACGTGTTAATGAGGCCGAGTTTGATGAGCATGATGTAAAGGGGCAACAACAGCATTGTTGCCGGAAACATCTGCGTGGTCAAAAGCGCCAACAATCCCCCCTTCTTGCCGATAAAATTGAACCGTGAGAATGCATATCCGGTCATCGAAGCGAGCACAGTCCCCGTCACTGTCACCACAAGCGAAACAAAGAGGCTGTTTCCCATCCATGTTAGAAACGGCCTGTCCCGGAACAGCTCCACATACGACTTCAGCGTTGCGTTGGCCGGAATAATCTCCAGCGACGTCGAAAGCAGGCGGTCCGCAGGCCGGAGTGAGATCGTCAGCACCTGCAATACAGGGTAGATGGCAATCCCGGTAAACAGGATCAGCGCAACATACGAGAAGCAGAGGCGCGCATTACGCTTTGTAAACACCTTTTGCAATATCTTTTTTAACATTGATCTTGTTGGGAGTAATGTTGTGTTGGAGTCATGGAGAATTATTGCTACATGTTATACTCCGGGGTCGGTTCAGTTATTCTTTCAGTCCATGATCCTGTGTCTCTTTTGTGCTCAAGGCTCTTTATGAGGTTTAACAATTTGTTTTCTACCTGATAGTGAAGAGCATCAAGTACCTCAAACTCTTCCTCGGAAATCTGTTTTCCCTCTTTTAACGCAATCACCCTGGAGAGTACTTCGGAAAGTGACCCGGCCGCAACGTAGAGATGCTGGATGTACTCTTTGATTGAACGCCTACTGTACCCCTCTGCTATGTTTGATGGCACTGATTGCGCTGCATCAGCTACTTGTGATCGGACTTTAAAGTCAACCTTGGCATCCGTCACAAGCCGCCACGCTTTTGTATAGAGTTCAATCGAGTCATGCCAGACTTCGAGTTTCATATACCCGCGGTTCAGATTTCGTCTCTTCGTATGCTCAATCATGCTTTTCTTCCATCCTCCAAAAATCCATCACTCCATTACTCCCCCAATGCGCGTCACGCTAGTACGCTGCCTCAGTCGCTTTTGTCCTGCGCATAAACGTCAGGCTGAACGTAAGCAGAATCGCAAAGATAACCATCGAGAGCGCAGCCGCATAACCATACCTGTACAGGTTGAACGCGGCCTTGTAAACGAATGATACCAGAATATGCGTCTGATCCGAAGGCTCGCCGGCATTGCTCACCAGCCAGACGATGTTGAGGTTGTTGAACGTCCACACGGTGCCGAGTGTAATCGCCGGTATCATTACCGGACGGAGAAGCGGAATGGTAATTTTCGTCAGTTTGTGATACCATGAAGCCCCGTCAATATCCGCTGCCTCGTACAACTCGTGCGGGATGCTCTTCAAAGCCCCCAGTGCAATCACCATCATGAAGGGGAAGCCGAGCCACACATTCGTTATGATACAGGCGATAAACGCTTCAGTCGGGCTCTTGAGCCATTCAACAGCCGGCAGGTTGAGATACCTCGTCAGGATAAGGTTGATGGAGCCATACTCGTAATTAAACATCCCCCTCCATGTCAGCGCAACGATGTATTGTGGAATTGCCCACGGAAGAATTAACAGCGTACGGAATATCGGCTTCCCTTTGATATCCTTCTGGTTCAGCAACAATGCAAGGAACACGCCCACAACAACATGAAAGAACACATTCACCACAGTCCAGATAATCGTCTTCAGGAACACCACATAAAAGTCCGGCTGTGTCGGTTCTGTAAACACCTTAACGTATTGCTGCGGCCCGATCACCGACCAGTCTTTGATGTGCCGGAGGTTCATGTTCGAGAAGGAGATTACCACATTGTAGAGAAACGGATAGAGTACTGTGGCAAACAGTATCACGAACGCCGGGACAACAAGAAAGGCAATAAAGAGTTTATGTTGGAGACGATTCATAAGAAATAGTCGGTTGAGTCGGGAGTCATTAGTCGAGAGCATTGCTTTGGGCTAACGACTAATGACTTTGAGACTGGCTTTCTATTCGTTTAGTTCTGCAATTTTCCTTAACGCTAGCTCCTGCATATCCTTTGCCGCCTGCTCTGGCGTCTTGGCGCCGCCAAGGACAGCCTGATAACTCGGACGCATCGAATCCCAAATAGCCCGCAACTCGGGTACAACGGGCATCATCCTTCCCTGCTCAATCTGTTTTGCCGAGTTACGGAGGATGTCATCGTTTTGCACAAAATCGGATTGTACCGCTTCGCGTCGTGTAGGCATTGTGCCAAGCGCCTTCGCGGTCTGAAGCTGTATCTCCGGCTGCATGAGAAAAGTCAATAATTTCACAACAAGCACCTGCTTCTCTGCCGGCGCATTCTTGTTCATTGAAAATCCCTTGGGCGACACCATCGGCCCGCACCAGATTCCCGTTGAAATGATTTTCGGCAGTGGCGCGACACCGATATTGATTCCCGCCTTCTTGTATCCAGCCCATGACCAGTCCCCATTGATGATCATTGCGCTCTTGCCATCCTTGAACAACAGATCGGCAATATTGTAATCGGCTTCGCCGGGGATAATCTTGTACTTGTCTCTGAGGTCACGGATAAACTTCAGCCCGTTGATTGTTCCCGGGCTGTTGAGTGTCGGCTTTCCGTCTTCCGTCATCACCCATCCGCCAAAGCCGGTCATAAAAGGAATAAAGAAAAACGGCTCGGTGTAATTCCACGCCAGCCCGTACACATCGGTTTTGCCGTCACCATCCTTGTCCGCAGTCAGCTTTTGCCCGATGGCAATCAACTCTTCATCCGTTTCCGGGGGTTTCGCCATCAGAGCCTTATTGTAAACAAGCGTGAGATGATTTCCGAGCTTGTCCGCCATCTGGTAGAGATGGCCTTTGTAATAAGTGAGGCCGCCGGGAATAAACGAATCAAGATATTCCCTGCTGAACAAAGTCTCCATCGGCACGATAATATCCATCACCTCAAACGGCCCGACCATATCCGAGGGCCCGTACACAAGATCGGGCCCCTGGCCCGCTATTGCCGCCACGATAAAGCCCGAACGAAGTTCTTCCGTCTCCTTGTAAATCTGCTCGACGGTAACACCGGGATTCTCTTTCATGAACTGCTGAATCTGTGCCTCGAGAATTTCCCTCTCATCCACACGCATCTGATGCCAGATCACGATATGATTCGGATCCGCCTTCCGCTGGCAGCCTGCCGTAATGAGCACCGAGGCAAGCAACACGGTCATCAGAGCCCAAGGGAACGCTATGGCAGGCTGCACTCTCATGCTCAGAACTCAAACACCAAACATTGTCCCGGCTCAAGAGTTGTTTTGAGATGCATATCGGAGACTTTGTATTTCTTTCCCGTCAAAAGATCCACAATAGATTTACGGGTGGTATCGAGCTTCACGTTGGCGATTTCTTTCGCAGTGAAGTTGGCATTACTGACGATGCCGAGTTTTTTTCCCGGCCTCTCGGCTATTCTTGCAAACGCCAGAATGTGCCCGTTATGGTCACTCAACATGGAAACCGACTGCTTGTCGGCGTTGACGATCATCTCTTTGTACTTCGCCCTCACCTTTGCCACTTTTGCCGCCCAACCGGTGAAGTGGCCCTTGTTCAGCCAGTCGTATGCGTATTCACTGAAGAGCGGGAGTTTTTCCGACGGATATTTTTGCAGATCCTCACGGGTAAAGTCAAGCCCGGTGTTGATCGGATAATGCTCGGCAATTTCAAAACCGGAATGGATGAACGGAATAGCCGGTATGAAGTTATTGATCACCCATGCCCACCGTGCATATGCTACTTTTCCCGGACGGTCGGCGGCACGCGGCGTATTATGATTCTCCGGTGTTGCAAAGAAAGGAATCGGAAAGCCTTCGGTGTGAAACCGTTGAATAAGGTTCTTCATTCTCGATGGATGATGCTCATCAATCCAGCAGAATCCGAATACTGCATTGTAGCCTTCCTCCCTGCTCTTGTGCGATACAGAGAAGTTCTCATCCCAGAATGCAAAATCGGGGTTAATATTTCTTGCAGCGTTTACCATCTCCCGTTTCAGCTCCATCGGCAGTGCGTGGCCCATATCAATCATTACGCCGTCAATATGAAACTCGCGCTGGTAATACGGGATAATGCCCACGATCCGGTCCCAGAGCGGACGGTTGATGTTATGAGGATGCGCAAGGCGTGCATCATACATCCTGATGGTGTTGTAGGCAATGTAGTTGAAATCAGAATGATTGTACATCCGAAGATAGGTCACATCTCCCCACGGTGGTTGATTGTCGTCCGGCGGCCAATCGGCAAAAGCACCCGGAATCTTCGCCCGTTGTCCGCCGCCGAGGTTTCCAATATAGCGGCCATCCGTCTTCTCTACGTCTTCAGATGCGGGCGGTTGTGTGAACATTTCCCGGTATATGTGGTGAGGGGGAATAAGATCATGAAACCTGTGTTCACGTACATCATGGTGAATTTTGCCAAGTTCATCATGAGTGAAGATGGGTGAACCGTAGCGCGATTCATCATGGTGATGCGAATCCCGCAATCGTATCTCCTCTTTTATCCAGTAAAACCACTCGGGATGCTCCTTCACCCAATCGGCATCCTTGGCGGTAGTACGGAAGACAAACTCCACAACCACCCGCAAGCCCATTCTGTGTGCCGCTTCCACAAATGCCTTGAATTCTGTTCTGACATCCAGCCCGAGGAGCGGCTCCGCCAGGTTCTCATCCAGCTCATACGGATTCTTGATTGCATAGGGCGAACCGAGCGTTCCCTTGTTGCCGTCATGGCCGATGGATGTTACCGGCAACAAGTGCACGGTATTCGCTCCGAGCTTTTTGATATAAGGAAGCATTGCAATAGCCTTCAGAAACGTCCCGGTCTCCCTGAACCCCTCCGGGCTGATCGGCAAATCCAGTTTCCCGTTTCCGTTATGATCAAAAGCGGCAGTCGTTCTCACAAACATATTGTAAATAACGGACTCCCTGCTCCACTCCCCGCCGGTTGCTTTCGCTTTGTGCTTCCTCGGCAGAGAGCCTTTCTTCACCTTCCTGACGACGTCAAGATAGAAAACGAACGGATCAATCTTCATCCGTTTCGGAGCGCCCTTATCGCTGACCCAGAGCGAAGGAATGGAGTACGAATATTTTTTCCGCCTGTATTCTTTTTGCCGGAGCTTCAGCGCCCGTTCCACCGCATCAAGAGCGCTGCCGGAAGTATACCGTTTCATCATTTTCCAAAAACATCCGTGATTGTGATAACCGGTTCTGTTGATGGCTGCACAACAAACGAGCGGTTCCTTTGCGCAAATTCCTCGCCGGGAACCCACTCTCCTTTGCGGCCGCTGTTTGTGTATTTGTACTGGATTTGTTCTCCCGCTGCAACCCGGATTTCCAATGACCAGAGCCCGTCGCCTGCCTTCACGTCGCCATGGGTTCCGTCATCGTACATAGCAACAGCATTGGGAGTCCACTCGCCGAATTCCCTGATGTTGCCGACAACAAAAATCCCCGCCGTAACTTTCTCGTTCCGCGCATCGCATACAAAACGGATTCGCGGGATTGCATCGCTGCTGCGTGCCATTGTGCCTTGTCCTGCATGCCCGGACGTT
>CAZWIN010000100.1:5772-9011 GCA_964633855.1 uncultured Chitinophagales bacterium | reverse complement strand
CTATCTCTCCTCTGACACGACTGAAAAAGAGCGCTTCTATCATGAAGCGAAAGCTGCCTCAGCCCTGAACCACACAAATGTTACCACGATTTATGAGATTCAGGAGTTTGACAATCAAATCTATCTGGCGATGGAGTATGTGGAAGGCAGAACGCTCAAAAAATTGATCGAGCAGGAAACCCTCTCCATCAAAAAGGTGTTGGAGATTGCGATTCAGGTATGCGACGGCCTGGCGGCCGCACATGAAAAGGGCGTCGTTCATCGGGATATCAAGTCCGACAACATCATGATCACACCCAAGGGGCAGGTAAAGATCACGGATTTCGGCCTTGCCAAGATTAAAGGAGCTTCAAAACTTACCAAAGCGGGCTCCACGTTGGGGACTGCTGCGTACATGTCGCCTGAACAAGCGCAAGGAGAAGAGGTTGACCATCGCTCAGATATTTTCTCCTTTGGCGTGGTTTTGTATGAACTCTTGACCACCAAGCTCCCATTCCGTGGCGACCATCAGGCAGCGTTGATGTACTCGCTCATTAACGAAGACCCCCAGCCGGTTGCGCGATTCAATGAGAATGTTTCACAGGATATTGAACGAGCCGTTGTTAAGGCATTGGCGAAGGACAAGGAAGAACGTTATCAGCATATTGATGACCTCCTGGCGGATCTCCGGAGGGAGCGCAAGAACATTGAATACGCGAAGGCAGGCTATGCCCGGACCAGTTCGTTCACGACTGCGCCGGCAGCAGCGGCAACTGCCCCGACACCAATCAAACAGAAAACACCTCTTTTAAAGTACCTGATTCCAGCGGTTGCAATTGTCGTGCTTGGAATCCTGCTTGTAGTGTTTAACCCGTTCAACCTGCAGGTTAGTACACAGAAGAGCAGCGCCGGTCCGGAAAAGAGTTCGCTTGCGGTGATGTACTTTGAGAATATCCCTGACCCGCAGGATAAAGACCATACGGGGGAGATGTTGACCAATCTTCTTACGACATCGCTCTTCCAGACAAAGGATGTGGAAGTGATCAGCCGGGAGCGGCTATACGATTTACAAAAAGAACTGGGAGAAGCAGAGTCGAAAGCGATCTCGCCCGCAACTGCCACAAAAGTAGCCCAGCGCGCAGGCGTTTCCATGATGCTGCTCGGCAGCATTCTGCAGACAGAACCGTCACTTGCCGTGACCTACCGGCTGATTGAGGTGCAATCAGGGAAAATCCTAAGTACGCAACGCCTATCGGGGTTTCCCGCAGAGAAAATCTTTTCACTGGTTGATACACTTGCCTTGTTGGTAAAGAATGATCTCCATGTTACTCCTTCGTCGTCGGAGACGAAATCTGTGGCAAGTGCGACAACATCCTCACCGGAAGCATATCGCTCGTACCTTGAAGGCCTCGAGTTAAACAACCGGTTTTACGGTGCCGAGGCAACGGCGGCATTCCGGCGGGCAATTGAGCTCGATACGAATTTCGCCATGGCGTATTTTGCGCTTGCCAATGTCAACCTGAGTACGCTTACGACAGAGGAATACTCCACGGCAATGAAAAAGTCGTATGAGTTGAGTGCAGCGGTGACAGAACGTGAGCGTCTCTTGATCCACTCGAATTACGCAGCAAACATTGAGCGGGACAATCCCAAGGCCATTTCCATTCTTGAAAACATTATTCAAAAGTACCCGCTTGAAGGATCGGCATACGCCATATTGGCAGGTCTCTATGCCCAGGTTGATCAAGTCGACAAAGTACACCAACTGTACCTCAAACAAGCGCAAGTCGATTCGCTGAACAAGACTGTATGGAACCAACTGGCGTATTCGTACGCGGGTTTGGATCAAAAGCAGGAAGCGTTCAATGCCATTGACCGGTATGTGCAGCTGGCTCCCGCCGAGGCGAATCCTTACGACAGCAAAGGTGATATCTACGCCATGTTTGATGAAAGGGATTCCGCCGTTATTTGGTGGAAGAAGGCCATTGCTTTTCGTGCCGATTTCCCGAGCAGAGAGAAGATATTCAGCAGCGCTCTTACGCGGCAAGATTATGCAACAGCCGAGAAATATTTTTACCAGTTTGCAGCATCAAAGCATGAGGATGAAAAACTTTATAACGAACTTTTTCCGGTTATCCTGCTCGTTCAACGTGGGCAACTTGAGAAGGCGCGCGTTGAATACCAGAAACTTCTTGAATCTCACAAGGCGAAAAAACTTTCGGGTTGGATTGTCGGTGATCTCGGAAGCCTGTTTACCATCGACTACGAATTGCGTGATTACCATTCGATGCTACGACACGCACAGGAGTGGTCGGAGGAATTACGAAAAGATACCGTGAACAACCCCAACTATGGAAGAATGATTATAGCGCTTGCACAGTTCAAGAGCGGCAATCGCCAGGCGGCGGCGAAAATTCTGGAGGCCGTACGCAGCCTCGCGGAGAAAAACTCTGCTGTACGAAGGGTATACGAGTACGGTTCCGCGATCATATCATTCGAAGATGGAAAATATGACGATGCACTTCAACAATTTGCCGCTGCTTTGAAATCCACACCTCCTCATCATGCGCCATTGTATTTTCATGCTGTGTGTAAATTGAGAGCGGGGCATACTCAAGAGGCAATGGACGAATTGCAGCGGTTAACTCATTGGGCATCCATTGGATACGGCTCATTTGATCTTGGCTGGCTTCCGATGGGTCAGTATGAAATGTTTGCGTCAATCAAAGCGCACTACTGGCTTGGCGTTGCTTACGAAAAACAAGGCAAAAAAGAACAGGCAATAACAGAGTACGGCAGGTTTCTGGAGATTTGGAAGGAAGCCGACTTCAAATCTGAAGAACTGTCAGATGCAAAGCTGCGATTGGCAAAGCTAAGAGGGACGGCAGCACGATGATCGGTTCCAACATATCCCAGTATAAGATACTTGAGAAGCTGGGTGAGGGCGGCATGGGCGTTGTCTATAAAGCCGAGGATACCAAACTCAAGCGCATTGTTGCCCTGAAGTTTCTCCCGCACCATGTGAGTGTCACGCCGGAAGAGGAAGCACGCTTTCTGCAGGAGGCACAGGCGGCGGCTACGCTCAACCATCCTCACATCTGTACAATCCATGACATCAAGGAACATGAGAGCCAGCAGTTCATTGTCATGGAATGTGTAGAGGGAATGACGCTACGGAGAAAGATTGCTGCCGGGGCTTTGAAACAGGAAGATGCAATAGCCTTCGCGATACAAATCGGCGATGCACTTCAGGAAGCACA
>CAZWIN010000100.1:0-5758 GCA_964633855.1 uncultured Chitinophagales bacterium | reverse complement strand
TCACCGTGATATTAAGGCGGACAATATCATGGTCAATGCCAAGAACCAGGCCAAGGTGATGGACTTCGGGCTTGCCAAGCTGAAGGGCTCTCTCAAGTTGACGAAAGCATCAAGTACGGTCGGCACTCTTGCGTACATGGCGCCCGAACAGATTCAGGGCGGTGAAGTTGACGGCAGATCGGATATCTTTTCGTTTGGTGTTGTTCTCTTCGAGATGCTGACGGGCCGGATGCCGTTTAGAGGCGAGCATGATGCCGCGCTGATGTATTCCATCCTGAACGAAGAGTGTGATACGGTTCAGAAGTACAGACAAGACGCCTCTCCTGAATTGGATCGAATAATCCGCCGGGCACTCGAGAAGGACCCGGCTGACCGGTATCAGCATGTTGATGACATGGTCAGCGAACTCCGAAGATTGCAGAAAACCTCCACGCGCGTCGTAAGGCCGGAAGCGATGCAGCCGGAAAAAGGTATACAGCACGTGAGCGTGCAGTCGGGATCGCCAAAGACATCAAAGACGAATCTTTGGATTGTTGCTACATCTATTGTCGCTGTTGTAACTTCCGCCTGGTTTCTCTTCTTTAACAAGCCCGCCGAGAGGATCACGTCAATTGCTGTTTTGCCGTTCGTCAATGCAGGGCCGGATCCATCGGCGGAATATCTCAGCGATGGCTTTACCGAGTCGCTCATCAACAGCCTGTCAAAACTTCCCGGTGTGAAGATGATGTCGCGTAATTCCGTCTTCCGTTACAAGGGAAAAGAAGTTGACCCACAAATAGTAGGGAAGGAACTCAATGTCGGCGCGGTGCTTTTGGGAAGAATAACACAAAATGCCGATGCGCTGAGTGTGAGTGTTGAACTGGTAAATACCTCCGACAACAGCCATATGTGGGGCGAACAATATGAACGAAAAGCATCAGGCATCATTACTCTTCAAAATGAAATATCGCGAGAACTGTCGAAACAACTGAGTATAACGCTCACCGGCAATGAGGAAAAGCAAATCACCAAAAATGCCACCGAAAACACCGAAGCGTACCAGCTATATCTCAAAGGACGATTTTATTGGAATAAACGCACGGCGGATGGATTCCGGAAAGCGGCCGAATTATTCCAAAGCGCTATTGACCAGGACCCCGGTTATGCTCTTGCCTACACCGGCCTTGCCGATTGCTACAACCTGATGGCATCCTACTACATACTTCCGCCTTCTGAAGCATCTGCAAAATCAAGAGCTGCTGCGAACAAAGCGATTGAACTTGATAACGCGTTGGGAGAGCCGCATACAAACCTGGCTTCAATTGCTGTGGATTACGATTGGAGGTTTGATGTAGCGGAAAGGGAATTCAAGAAGTCCATCGAACTCAATCCGAATTATGCCACTGCGCATCACTGGTACGGCGAATTTCTTGCAGCGATGGGGAGAGGGGAAGAGGGGTTGAAGGAGATTCAGAAGGCAATTGAGATTGACCCACTGGCTCCAATCCTATATGTTTCTTCATCATTAGTCGAGTATTCACTGGGAGACCATCAGAAGGCCCTTACCAATGCGGATCGGGCACTTGAACTTGACCCGAAGTTCCCTCGCGCTTTTTCGATCAAAGCCCAGATTCTCACTGAACTGGGCAGAGAAACTGAAGCACTGAAATATGCCCGGGAAGCGATTACCGCATCTGAAAACGGCATCGAATACCGCGCATGGTTTGGTCACGTGTCAGGCAGGTTTGGGAAACGGCAGGATGCTGAGAAAATACTGAATGAGTTGCTTGAGACGTCGAAGGAGCAATTCGTAGCCCCGACACTCATAGCCAGCGTATACGCCGGACTTGGCAACAAGGATAAGGCGTTCGAATGGCTCGAGAAGGTGTATCGCGACCGTTCGGGTGACGCAGTATATCTGAACATTGAGCCAGCATGGAAAACGCTTCGCAGCGACCCTCGCTTTGCTGCGCTTGCAAAGAAAGTCGGCATACCGGAGAGAAGTAATTGATGTATTGGATCAGTATTCAGTTAACCTAAGAGAGACTCAAGTAATATCGGCCGGATGAGCTCTCACATTGCTAATATGGCCGTTGTAACAACGTAATCGCTGTTCATGACTAACTCTCCAACCGGAACGGTAACGTTCCTGTTCTCTGACATAGAAGGCTCCACAAAGCTCGCCCACAGGCTCGGTGACGGCTATGCTGCCGTATTAAACGAGCAAAGACGGCTTTTAAGGGGGGTATTTGCCCAATGGGAGGGGAAAGAGGTGGATACTGCCGGAGATGGCTTCTTTGTGGCTTTTGAGCGAGCAAGGAACGCTTTGGGGGCGGCTGTGGAGTGTCAGAGGGTGGTTGCCTCTGGTTCCTGGCCTGAAAGTGTCACCATTAAAATCAGGATGGGATTGCATACAGGGGAACCGACCTCGAATGAACAGCAATATGTGGGGATGGATGTTCATCGTGCATCCCGGATCTGTTCAGTTGGGCATGGTGGCCAGATTCTTCTTTCCCATACAACTCGCGCCCTGGTTGTGAATGACCTTCCTGCAGGCGTATCTCTAAAGGATCTTGGGGAGCATATTCTCAAGGACATACCCAATCCTGAGCGGGTATTTCAGGTTGCTGCTCCCGGGCTTGAAAGTGACTTTCCTCAACTCAAGTCCATTAATGCCCGCCCACACAACCTTCCTTCAAAGACATCAGACCTTATCGGAAGAGAAAAAGACCTTGAAGCACTGCGAGCGAAATTACTCCGCCCTGATATCCGCCTGCTTACGCTCTCAGGCCCGGGTGGAACCGGCAAATCACGGCTCAGCCAGGGCCTCGGTTGGCTGCTCCTTCCGGAGTTTGATGATGGGGTGTATGTTGTATCCCTTGCGGCAATCTCCGATCCCTTACTTGTTCCTTCCGTAATTGCACAGACACTCGGACTTCCAGAGAATCCCTCAGTAAGCCCTACCGAAGCACTCAAGGACTATCTGCATTTCAAGCGCATGCTACTGGTGCTTGATAATTTCGAGCAGGTTGTCGAAGCATCACAAGTTATCTGTGATATTCTGAATTCATGTCCTGAAGTTAAGTGTATAGTTACCAGCAGAATAGTCCTTCGTTTACAAGCAGAGCATGAGTATCCTGTTCAGGCTTTGGGGCTTCCCGATCTCAAGCATCTTCCGGATATTGAAAGCCTTTCACAATACGCAGCCGTTGAGCTGTTTATCAAACGCGCACGAGCGGTAAAACCCGATTTTGAAGTGACCAATGAAAATGCCCCTGCTGTGGCAGAAATTTGCTACCGCCTGGACGGCCTCCCTCTCGCCATAGAACTTGCTGCGGCACGGGTAAAACTCTTTTCCACCCAAGCTCTGCTATCAAGACTTGGCAACCGGCTGGATTTTCTGAAGGGCGGAGCACGTGATACACCCTTGAGGCATCAGGCGCTCCGGCATGCAGTTGCGTGGAGCTACGACCTTCTTTCCGATGAAGAAAAAAAGCTCTTTAGAAGACTCTCGGTGTTCGTAGCAGGCTGCACCCTTGAAGCAGCCGAAGCCGTGTGTAATGAGGGTTCCGACGTTCTGGATGCCATCTCGGCACTTGTTGACAAGAGCTTGCTCCGTCAGGTTGAAGGGGTGGATGGTGAGCCCCGATTTCAGATGCTTGAGACGATCAAAGAGTTTGCGCAGGAATGCCTTCACGGGTCAGGCGAATATGACGATGTCCGCAACTGGCATGCTGCATATTTCAGGCAATTTGTCGAGCGCGTTGAGCCGGAGCTTGTAGGAGGGCAGCAAAGGTTGTGGCTGGACCGCATTGATGCAGACCACGATAACCTGCGTTCTGCCCTGGCGTGGGCGGAGTCCCGGAACGATGCCGCAACAGGACTGCGTACTGCCGCTGCCATGTGGAGGTTCTGGATTGTACGCGGCCACATGGTTGAAGGGCAACAACGGCTTCAGGCAATTCTTGCCATTCCCGAAGCGAAACTACAAACACCACTACGTGTGAGAGCACTTCATGGCCTCTCAACCATTATTCACGAACTTGGAGACTATGCAGGAGCACGTTCTCTGATTGATGAAGTCCTTGCCGTCTGTCGCGAAACGGGAGATGAACGCGGAGTCGCAAGAACATTGAACACCATTGTGTGGCTTACCATCTTTTTGGGAGAAATTGACCAAGCACAAACCCTGTCGGAAGAAGCCCTTGCTCTCAACAAGAAACTCAATGACGTCAGGGGAATAGCGGTTGCATACAATAATCTCGGCTGGCTCAATTACTTTACCGGCGAACTTGACAAGTCCAGGGTGTACCACAACGAGGGCCTTCTCCTGCGTCACAAGCTTTCGGACCGGCGGGGCGTTGCATTTCAAACGATAGCAATGGCGTGGTGTGAATACATGCAAGGCCGGTTTGATGCTTCCTTCAAACTCATTGATGAGGGGAAGGAGATACTGAAGGAAATCGGGGATGCGCAGATGCAGTCGTTCTGCCTGATCATGGAAGGCCGCACGGCATATACGATGGGCGATCTTGAGCATGCAGCCCGCGCGTTCGAGCAGAGCATTGCCATGGCAAAGGAAATCGGTAATAAATGGAGCGTGGCATTTCAGACGTTGAGCTACGGAGAAATTCAGCGTGTTTTGAAAAACTCTGATTCTGCCCGAGACCTCGTAAACGATGCACTGCAATTATGTCTCCGGCAGGTTATTCCCTGGGGTGAAGCCGCATGTTACCAGGTACTTTCGAGCATTGCTTCGGATACGGGTGATGCAACAAGCGCCCGTGACTATGCAACCAAGGCGCTAGCGATCGAAGTGAGAATCAAAAACAAAATAGGCATTACGGAAAGCCTTGAGCAGATCGCAAAGCTCGAATTGGATGAAGGGAAGCCTGAACTTGCGGCGATGCTGTTCGGACATGCTTCTGCATTGCGCGAAGCTATACGCTTGGTTGTGCCGGCATGTAAGCAAGAAGAGCATGAGAATCTTAGGAAGCGATTGGGTGAACCTTCACTGAAGGCGTATTTTGAAGAAGGAAGGAATGGGGTGACGGGGGAGATCGTTTCGGGCCTACTATCAGGTTGAACAACTCCATGAATGCCCTTCTTTGCTCTGACAATTTGTCCGGTTAAAGAGGTTCCAGCAAGGAAGTAAGGAGGAGGCCCGAACCAACCTTGGAAGAATGCCGTAAGGACAAACGTTCGAACAGGGGACGTGGCAACATAGGAATTGAGGAAGACAGACAAATAGTCAGTAGATTCTTGGCCGTCGTATGTACACACACATTTGAAGGCTGTATGAACTCTCACATATACATTCTGTTAGCGGTTAGTTTCGTTCTTTCTCAAAACGTTCACGCAAGTTGCGGTTCAGCTTCCTGTCCGTTAAACTCCTACCACCATCTTTCAGGAGGCTATCTCCAAATTGGTTATTCGTTTGAATATATCAACCAGGACCAAATCTACGTCGGCTCCAGAAAGGCAGTTGTCGGTGCGATTCCCCAGCATCATGACGAAGTCCAAACGATGAACGCGCGAAGCGTTATCCAGATTTCCTATGGCATCATTGACTGGTTCTCGCTTGGCGTTGATGTTCCCTTTGTCCATCGAGAACATTCTCATATACACCATCATGCGAATGGGGACGAGTGGGAATTATGGAATTTCTCAGGCCTCGGCGATCTCGGCATACACGGCGAGTTTACCATCTTGTCCATGTCAGCGGAGTTTTCGCCGGAGCTCAGTGTGGTTGGTGGAATCAAACTTCCCACAGGCGTAA
>CAZWIN010000099.1:0-9026 GCA_964633855.1 uncultured Chitinophagales bacterium | reverse complement strand
GGAAACTCTCCATCAACAAGGCCCAGAATAAACATCACGTCAAGCTGGAGGCCGCGTGTTTCCTGGATTGAGGTGACCAGTACACCACGTCCGAACTGCTCCTGAATATTGTACCGTTCTCCCGCCATGGCCAGGCTGAGGTACTCCAGGTAATGCCTCAATGAATGCCGTGTTGCGGCGCCGTTTCTGTACACAAGCAGGCTTATTGCCTCTTCAAATATTTCCAGAAACTTCCTGTACGCCCGAATGTCCCGCTCAACACCGCCGGCTGGTTCTCCCGGTATTGGCCGGAGCAGGTTGTGCGCAAACCCCGTCCGTTGCAAAAGGCCGAACAGTTCTGTGCGAAACTCCTTCGGTGTCAACTCTGCCCGGAACCCTTGAAGCAACTGATACACGCAGCGAACATCCTGGTGTGCTTTTTCAACCCTTTGCAGTTCGTGAAGCAGCTCCGCACGCTTCTCTTCTGCAGTGTTTTCTTTGCGCAGCGCGGCCTGTTCCTTCTCCAGCCTTTCGATCCACGTCCGATACCCGCCTGTGATACGAAGCTTGTTTGCCACAGATGAGAGGTTGGCCGGATCAACCGGGTTTCCATTTTCCTGTTGAAGTGTACAATACGGGCTTGCAGCAATTCTCAAAAGATCATCGCGCTGAAAACCTCGTGCGGCAACCTGAAGAAGGCCAAGAATGGAAACAACCACCGGTGACTCACCAAGCAGATAACGGTCAGTAATATTTGCAGGCACTCCATATTGTGAAAACATCTCGCGCAAGAGAGGAGTGTAAGGAGAAGGTTGCGGCATGGCAATACAGATTCTGTTCATATCCATTCCGGGATTGTCAAGAAGCATCTGCTTGACCTTCCGGCACACATATTCCACTTCACGTGAGCGATCCTTTGCGGAACAGAGCGTAATCAAAGAGCCGGATCCCGTCTTGCCCGTATCAGTATCGGCAGCAAAAAGATGTTGCGCCATATGCGAGATCAGTTCTTCTACATTCTCCGGACGATGTCCGCTGTTTTGCACAGGGACAACAAACAACTGTGCTTCAGGGCTTTCCACCGGACGGAAACCCAGTTCCACAAATCTCTTATGGTTTTCTTCAAGATGGCCGAACAGTTCTTCATTCCCCGGCTGGAAATCAAAAATGAGTTTCACCTGAATTTCAGGAAGCGTATTGAGCTTGCGGATGAGTCCCAACTCCGGCTCGGTGAATTCATCAAATCCTGCAATAGACACCATCGCCACTTGAGGAAACAGGCTGCGGAAGGCTTCTTCAAACCTCTGTTGCGTGCATCCGAGGTGCAAATGCGTCATCACTCCCGGGATGTCTGTCGCCCCAAGCCTCTCCAACTCATGCTCGAAGGCTTCATAAATTTGTATGATGTCCTGCAACTTGAATCGCTCGTCCGCCGCTGCAAATTCCAATTCCCCGTTGAGTACATCCAAGAAAATACCCGACTCCTTCAACGTAGTGATAACATCCACCACCTTCTCAAATGTCCCCTTCTGAATAGGGAACAGGCCTTTCCGTGGCGAAAAATACCGGAGCGTTTCCTGGACGGAAAGAATAGCTTCCTGAAACAACAACTCCCGCGTGGCGCCACTCACCACTTTTTTCTCGGGCCAAAGCCGCGGGAAAAGAGCCAACGCAAGTGATTCCAGTGTATGCAATTGAAGGTCGCTCACGGCTTTGCCTTGCTGCATATCAATCAGTTCACGCTCGAAGTGGCGGATTTTCCGCTTGGTGGGTACAATAATCAGGAAGGTGTTACATGCGCCGGCTGCCATGCGATCTTTCACTGACTCGCCATTAGCCCCCCGGCCATTTTCAAGCACTACAGGCATGGTGCCACAGTACTTTCATTTCAAGGATAGGATGAAGAAATACCACTGCCAATTGTAAGAAAAAAAACCTGGAGCCACAAATCGCACAAAACCGGCTCAATTTGAGGAGGTGACATGTGACATCAATCATGGTGAATTGTCCATTTTTGACCTACACTGTATGTGCAATGTGTGAAGTTCTTATACTTCCCCCGGAATTCTTTTCACATTGATTATCCCCCCGAACCAGATCCTGTTCTTACAACACCTTACTGACGATCGTTTGATCAATATCCTAAAAAGGAGACCTTTTGGAGCTAATAAAAGCTGCGCCACGGATTGTATTCTCCGATGACCTTGACCATACAATTTTGAAACTGTCTGAGGGCATACAGGCGAACCATCCTGTCACTGTCGCCAGCCTTCAACGAGGGTTTGATTCTCTGGAGGAAGATGGATGTGGGGCGTTAATCATCGGATCCTCGAGCCAACTGGCCCGAGAAATGATTTCGGGGAAAAGGCCTGTTTTCCCGGTAATTATTATTGCCGAAAGAGACGATACGACAGCCGCAGTCCAATTGATGAAAGCGGGGGCGCATGATGTCTTAGTGATGCCTGCACAATACGAACAACTGTTGCACTCCATCAACAGCGCATTACCGGAACGCCGATACTCAACCCACGAACGGCCGGCAGCCAACAACGACACTCTCATCGGTACCAGCCCTTCGATGCAATGTGTGCGGGATATGATAGCCTCGGTGGCGCCATCCGACGCAAATGTTTTTATCAGCGGAGAAAGCGGAACAGGGAAAGAACTGGTGGCGAGGGCGCTTCACCTACACAGCAGGCGTTCAGAGAAACCCTTCATTGCTATTAATTGTGCAGCGCTCCCACGCGATATTCTTGAAAACGAATTGTTCGGCCATGAACGCGGCGCATTTACCGGAGCGACAAACCAAAAAGAAGGCTGCTTCGAATTCGCCAGCGGCGGGACGCTATTCCTTGATGAAATTGGTGAAATGACAACCGAGACACAGGCGAAACTGTTACGCGTTATTGAGGAGCAATCGTTCCGCAGGCTCGGCGGAAAACAGCGAATCACTGTTGATGTCAGAATTGTAGCGGCAACCAACCGTGAAGTCTCAACCGCTCTTGAAGCCGGAGCGCTCCGGATGGACTTGTATTACCGGCTGAATGTTGTCGAGATCGGCCTGCCTCCACTCAGAGATCGAAGAGAGGATATTCCTCTCCTGGCACATCATTTTCTCACGTTGTTCGCTTTCAAATACGGAAAGAACATCTCGGGATTTTCAAGGGAATATATTGAGAAGATGCAATCGTATGCATGGCCCGGAAATGTGAGGGAATTACGAAACGCCATTGAACGTGCTGTAGTGATTTGCCCCGGCTCAGTCATCTCCTCCCACGACCTGCCGATGAAGATCCAGCGCACGCAGGATGAGATCCAGCAAATCAGCATCCCCATCGGAAGCACTGTTGAGGAAGCTGAAAAGAAACTTATCCTGGAAACGCTTGCTTCAGTGGGAAACAACAAAGCGCGGGCTTCCCGCATCCTCGGAGTCAGCAGAAAAACACTGCACAACAAGCTCAATAGTTTTCATTGGGGAACGGATGCCGTTGATGCCGCACGATAATGTTGTTGACAGCCCAAGTGCAAATGTGTATCTTGAGCCGACCATACGCAGTACGCGGTTATGCAATTCCCGCGAAAAGGGGTATCGTCATGTCAGGTTCTGAACAGCGATACAGCGCGGAGAACAGCCGCGAACGTGTTTCACATTCAGGGAGTCTTTTGTTGAACGGCTCGAATGCTTCTCCCGCACCATCGCTTACCAAAATCGGCAGTTATCTCAAACTGATCCGTCCGAAACAGTGGATCAAGAATTTCTTTGTTCTTGCTCCGGCAATATTTGCCCGGGAGCTTTTTCATCCCGATGCACTGACGCTGACACTGCGCGCCTTTTTTGGTTTCTGTTTTACCGCCAGCGCAGTATATGTCATCAATGACCTGGTTGATGTGGAGGCGGACCGGGCTCATCCGGAAAAGAAACACCGTCCGATTGCCGCAGGTCGTATTTCCACAGGCGAAGCGCTCGGAATTGTCGGCGTGCTTGTAGGACTGGCGACCATCCTCATGCTGGGGATGAATCCCCGGTATGGCATTATTGTTGCGCTCTACTTTTTTATGAACATTGCCTACTCTTTCAAGTTGAAAGAAATCGTATTGCTGGATGTCTTTATTATTGCAGCCGGCTTTATGCTTCGTGTGCTCGCCGGCGCGGTTGCTATCGATGTCACCGTCTCAAGCTGGATAGTCCTCTGTACGCTGTTTATTTCCCTGTTCCTCGGGTTTGCGAAACGGCGAAGCGAGCTGGCTTCAAACATTGAAGCGGGCTCTACATCGGAAAGAAAAGTGCTGACTCTGTACCGCGTGGATTTTGTTGATCAGATGCTCACGATCGCAGCAGCAGGAGCCGTTATTTCATACGCGCTCTACACCGTTGCCCCGCGTACGGTGGAGTACTTCGGCACTGACAATCTGATTTATACAACCGTCTTTGTTGTGTACGGCATTTTCCGTTATCTCTATCTCATACATTATTCCTACTCGACCGAAAACCCGACCAATGCAGTGACTTCAGATAAAGCAATACTCGTTGTGGTTTTTCTCTGGATCCTTGCGTGCGTGTACTTCATCTATACGGCACAGAAGCAACCTCTCCCCGACGTTACCAACCTTCTGCAACTGATTCATACTTTCACACATGCAACATAAAAAGGTGTGAACGTTTTGCACACTTGCCCCGACAGCAACATGGGGCGGAACGGATAAACTGCATTCCCCTGGCGTAAACGCCAGAATACTCTCCACCATCTTCATGGCATAGTACTTGCGCTTGATTCCACTGAGAATGCGGCAACGGAAGCTTTTCCCGCCCGTTATCCAGTTCAACAACCGCACTCCCAAAATTCAATAACCAAACATAATATTCTGTTGTGTTCCCTTGCTCATCGTATCCGGATGAGTGTCATGTCTTTGACGGCGTGTGTGTTTCTCTGCAAAGGCGCCTGCAGTAATGCAGGACTACCATAAGCAGGATCCTCGCGTTGCTATGCATGACCGGGAGCTCACGGAGAGGCGATCTCTTATGATGAACGCATTTACTAGATCCGGCGTGATGGTGTTTGATCCCGGCCCGGAGCTGACCATGGAAAACGCCCACGAACTCCTGAAGTTGTTGCGTGGACTTTCTTCTTCGCGATCACCAAATATCGTGGTCAACCTGCAGCAAACGCAGGTTCTTGACAGTACCGGAATTGGAGCCCTACTTTCCTCCATGCGCTATGTACGGCAATTACGGGGAGGATTTGCCATCTCTAACCTCTCTCCAGAGCTTGAGCGGATGTTTTCCCTGATGAACCTGCACAACTCCATGGACATTTTCGATACGGTGGATGGAGCCACGGATCATCTCACACATAACATGAAATCATAACGCACGGTACTTCATGATTAAAGCGGTACTCCTTCCTTCACGAAAGAGTGAGGCATTCAAGCCGGCTACGTTTCACACGCCTGTCGGCCTTCTGCCCGTTGTCAACAAACCCATCCTTGAACATCAGGTGGAGTTTCTTGTACGCCACGGCATACAGCACATCAAGATGAGCTGTAACCATCTTGCATCAAAAATTGAACACTATTTTGATTCCGGATCTTCATGGGGGGCTTCAATCTCCTATAACTATGAGCGTGCCTCCGGAGGAGCCGTCCCTGCCTTGCAGCAGATGCGCGGATATTTCAATGGTGCAACGCTGGTCATCATGGAATCGGACGTCATTCCTGATTTCGATCTCCGGGCGGCAATCGAGTTTCACCATCGCAGCCGGGCGGAGGCTACATTCATCTGCCAGGCAACTTCCGCCCCTTCACGCGGGCTCTCCATTGAACTTGATTCCCTCAAACGAATACGTGCTGTGCGTGTTAACGGAAGCCCTGCGGCAGCCCCGCATTTAGTTGATACAGGTGTATGCATCATTGAACCGGAGATGCTCGACCTCCTTTCTGAAAGCACCGGTTATAGTATGCTTCAATCTTGCTGGCTCACCAGCTTGAAAGTGCGATTGAATCTCTATGGGTACCAAACCCAGGAGCCTCTCATACAAGCCACCAACTGGAAGGTCTATTACAAAGTACAGAGCGATATATTGGAAGGGCGATTTCCCAACATTGTCATACCAGGAATAGAAGTGGAAAAGGGTGTCTGGATGGGGAAGAACGTGAGCACTTCCAGCGGTGTAAGCCTGGAAGGGCCAAGCATTATTGGCGATAATTGCAAACTGGGAAAGAATGTCAGGATCGGAAGGGGGACGGTAATTGGACAGGGCGTGATAGTGGATTCCAATTCATTGATGCAGCGCGCAATCGTCTTACCTAAAACACTGATCACCAGCGATGCGTCCATCAAAGATTCGATTATCCTCGGGAACCTCCAGATTGATATCCAGCGTAATGCAAGCACAGCAATGAGGGACATTGTTTCCGCCCCAAAGGCCAGGAATCAAGATGGCACAACTCAGGTTTACCATATACTGAACAGAACCTTCGCGGCTCTTCTTGCATTTGTCCTGCTTCCAGTGTGGCTGGGGGCTCTGGGGTGGGTGCTCTGCCTGCGGCGAGGGCCTTTGGTTTCCCGCGTACGAAGACTCGGGATTGATCTTAATGAACTTTCTCGAGGAGCGCTCAAGCTCCGCGTCTTCGACTTGTACTATCTCGGTCCGCTCGTCAAAGCCCGGCAGGGCATGGAATCACCTTACGCTCCTCCTACAAAACTGCCGCTGTCTGTTGCAAGGCTTGGCAACCTCATCAATATCATCAAAGGGGATATTCTCTTCGTCGGCAACCCGCCGATGGATCCGGAATTCGCATTCACTCTAGGCGAGGAATGGCAACGCACGAGATTCAAATGCCAGGCGGGGATGTTCAGTATTCTCGATACAACACGCGGGGTGGCAATGAGTGAAGAACAAAAGAGCGTTATGGAGGGACACTACGCTGTTCATCGTACGATTCGCAGCGACCTGAAGATCATCCTGCAGGTGGGGGGGCAAACTGCTTTGCGACTTACCGGTTTCAACCCCGCGAAGAAGAAGGCGACCCGGCCATAACGTACATTCGGGCCAGATTCAGGTGTATTTTATTTGCCGCGCACCACAGGGAAATTCTTCTCATTCCATTCAACCATCCCCCCGAGCATATTCACCACCGTGAACCCTTTTTTATTGAGGAATGTCATCGCTTTCCCGCTGCGATTGCCGGTTCTGCAATAGGCAATGATTTTTTTATCTTTGAAGGTATCGAGCTCCGACAAACGCTGCTCCAACTCCTGTACAGGTATGAGCAACGCATTATCCAGATGGCCAAGTTCGCCATCGAACTCCGCCTGCGTCCTTACATCAAGTAAAAGAAGATCTTTCTCGTTGGCCATGATGCCGCGGGCCTCTTCAACAGTAATTTCGTTATGGTTTGCCTCAGTATTGAGGATAACGGCAAAGACAAGAAGAGCTATACAAAACATCGTCAACATATACACACCTGTATTGTTCATCGGTTACTCCATCATCACATATCATCCGGGAACTGGAAGCGGGGGGTGTCAGGCCTTTTCCACCGTGCGTGCAACCTTGTAGCCGCTCTTCATCCAACCGGAGGTCCCGCCTTCCAGATTCAATACATTGGTATATCCCTGCTTGCCGAGAAAATGCGCCGCCTCAAATGAGCGGCTGCCGCTTTGACAAATGCACACAAGCGAAACAGTCTTATCGGACGGAAGCATGTTCAGCCTCTGCTTCAATTGGCCAACCGGAATATTTTTCACGCCTTCAATTGCACCGACGGTGGAAAGCTCAAAGGGCTCCCTCACATCGAGCAATACCGGAGCAGATCCCGAGCGTATCATCTCAGCCAGCTCGCTCGGGGTAATACTTTTGACTTCATCAGTGGAGTGCACTACACGCTGGGTACCGCACTGCAACGTCATCTTGCCACCGGCTGCCGTCATTTCTGCAATTGGCGGAAAGAACTCGCGGACGAACGCAATGTATTCAGCCTTTGATCTGTTTTGCAGAAACGGGTTTGTTCTCTTTTCGTCCTTAAGGTAGGAGAAAACCTTGTCTTCATAATCATGGCCTGGGTAGATTTTTGTTTCATCTGGCAGCGGAATAACTTTGCCGAACAAACTCTCATACTGTTCGCCGGGATTGCCTCCCGGCAGGTCACTTCTTCCGGCTTGTCCGATGAGAAGCAGATCTCCGGTAAAAAGACTGTCATCAATATGAACGGCAATGTGATTGTCCGTATGTCCCGGGGTGAAGACTACGCGGGCATGCAATTCTCCCGTATCGACAGTCTCTCCGTCATTCACATACCGGTCAATGGATATTGCGGCATTTGCCCGGAGAGTATCCCCAATCCCGAACTTGTCACCTTCGTCAATAATTTTCCATTTGTTCTTCGTGTATTCATGCATCACCACCGAGGCGCCCAACATCTTCTGGAGTTCCCCGGCTGCGGAAACATGGTCGGCATGCGTATGTGTATCAATAATGTGGGTGATCCGAACGTTCATCTGCTGTACCGTGGAGCAGATGAGCTTTACGTCTTCAATATTGGGATCAATGAGTATCCCCACCTCTCCATCTGTTACCAGATAGGAAAGAGTTCCGGTTCCATCTGTTGAACGTATTTGTTTCGTTGTCATATGCGCGTCATGATTGGTTTTCGGTTGGTCATGAGGGTAATTCTTCCTCTATATAAGTAAGGAATACCTCCGTTATCGTCAAGTGGGTTTCCTGCTTCCATTCTCGCTTCCAACGCTTTCTGTCCGCAAATAGCGCCGTTGACTTACCTTATTCATTTCTGTATATTGCCCCAAGAATATCTGATTTGTGGCAGGCTTATTGCACAATGAACTGCCAGAAGTGAGTTGGTGTTTGATTCAGTAACAGATTAAATACTTACCCCCACACCAGCAATATAGGAATAGAGAATGGAAGGTAATTTTTCTAACCGTGTGCAGGATGTTATTCGCTTGAGTCGTGAAGAGGCTCTCCGGCTGGGTCATGACTACATCGGTACGGAGCACCTCTTATTGGGAGTCATACGTGAAGGTGAGGGGA
>CAZWIN010000098.1:0-9031 GCA_964633855.1 uncultured Chitinophagales bacterium | reverse complement strand
CATGTCCACGGCTCACGGTATCTCGACTATGTTCTCTATGCCCGCTTTGATCAGATGGAGCGCTGTTACGGAATGCCGATGGAGGATTTTCTTGCACAGGGATGGAACTGGTATCAGAAAACCTTCCACATTGAATTCAAGCGAGCGATAGCACTTGCCGATCGGATTATTGTGCGCACGTGGCTCGAGTCATTTGACAGGAGCGACGTGAGGGTGGGCTTTCAGATCCTTAAAAAGGAATCGATGAAAGTTGCAGCGGAAGGGTATTTTGTCAGTACGATGATAAACACTGCAACGGGGCGGGCGGAGATTATTCCCGAGCAGGTAATCAATCAATACGCACAGTTTACAGAATGAAGTGCATATCTATGGATGCTATCATCAGGCAGGCGCTGCAAAGATTGTTTCTCCCCGCTGTCCTTCTGCTGATCGCAAATAGCTTTTCCTGTACGGACCAGGGTGAAACGTTACCGTCGCAGCACATTTCCACCGACGCGGAGCTCTTTCATATTGTCACGGTAGAGCAACCGTTCTGGAATTATACACTCTTCCCGAATGCAGACTCTGTGACCAGCGGGACGCTAAATGGTTCAACGGCTCATCAACCTATTGTTCGCGTGAGTTTGAACGCCGTGGCACTTCAAGCGCTGGAGAACGGAAGATTGCCCGCATTTACCAGCTTTCCCGACGGTTCGATTGTTTTTAAACAGATACGACGGGGCGCGGAAACCGACCTGTTCGCGATCATCTACAAAGACTCTGACAATCCGCTTGCAACAAACGGTTGGTTGTGGGCAGAGATCTGGCCTGACGGGACACCATTCATTTCGATTACCCTCGGGGGGAGAAACTGTACCGGTTGTCATGCACGAGAACTGGGCGTACAAAATGATTTTGTACGAACATTTGAGCGACAGCATTAATTCGCGGCAGTTTGCATCTCCAAAGCATTTAAAGTATATTTTCGTAGACTCGCATAAAGATTTCGCCTCCGGCATTTCGGCCCTTACCTTACAACTGAGTATGAAAGTTGACAAGTGAACAATCACAAAAGCTTCAACGCCCGGCTTCGCAAGACTCAACAGAAAAGTAACAGCCTTCTCTGCGTCGGCCTTGACACCGATGTCTCAAGAATGCCCGCCATTCTGCGCGGTAAACGAAATGCCGCGCTTGATTTCAATCGTCGCATCATTGATGCCACTCATGACCTCGTTTGCTCCTACAAATTGAACCTCGCATTCTACGAAGCTTTGGGCGAGTCCGGCTGGAAAATACTGGAAAAAACCCTGGCATATATTCCGAGACATATCATCTCGATTGGTGATGCCAAACGGGGGGATGTCGGCAATACGGCACAAATGTACGCGAAGGCGTTGTTCGTCGAGCTGACTTTCGATGCGTGCACAGTCAGCCCCTACATGGGCGGGGATTCCGTGGAACCGTTTCTTGGCAACAAGGCAAAGGGTGTATTCGTGCTCGCTGTTACGTCAAACCACGGTTCCATGGACTTCCAGCAACTAAAAATCAAAGGAAGCCCGCTCTATGAGTACGTTGTACGATGTGCCACACAATGGAATGCGCACGGGAACTGCGGACTTGTCGTTGGTGCCACACACCCCAGGCAATTAAATCGGGTTCGGGCGATTGCTCCTGATTTGCCGCTTCTTATTCCCGGAATTGGCGCACAAGGTGGAGATTTGAAAGCCGCAATTAAACATGGATGCGACAAGAGCGGACTTATGGCAGTGATCAATGCAAGCCGTAGTATTATTTACGCAGATTCCGGCAAGGACTTTGCCAAGGCTGCGCGCACAGCAGCATTACATTTGCGAAATGATATCAACGCGTATCGGGAACTGTTTTTTAGCTGACTTTGACGAATACACCCCACATACCGGAACAATTCATTCGCGATGTATGGCAACGACAACTCTTCACCAGAACCGGGCTCCGCACCTCCGATAACAAACCAATCATTATTCTCAGCCCCGGAAAGCCAAACACGGACGCGGGGCCGGATTTTATCGGCGCGCGTATTCGCATCGGCAACACCACATTTATCGGCGACGTTGAAATCCACTGCGATGAGTCAGCGTGGCGGGCCCACGGCCATCACAACGACCCGCACTACAACCGTGTTATCCTGCACGTCGTGATGACGCATAACCACCTTGCACCGCCTGCACGCACCCACTCACACCGGCTTTTGCCACTCCTTGTTCTTCATCCCTTTTGTGATACGACCTTATATGCGGCGTGGGTACAACAATTATCTGAACACTTGGCCGAATCACCTCTTGCGTGTTCCAAGGTGAACAACACTGTTCCGGAACGAGTCATCTTGCATACACTTGACCGTCTTGCAGATGAGCGCATTGAACTGAAAGTCCGACGGTTCGAAGAACGGCTGAAGGCGCTGATTGATGAGAGCAAGCTTGTTGTTCGTGAACCCTACCCGCGATATTATGGCAATCCGGAAGACATCCCCATCCCGAAAACACCATACACGCAAAAAGACTTCTCGCAAAAACAACACTGGGAGCAACTTCTCTACGAAGGCATTATGGAGGGATTGGGCTACTCGAAGAATCAGGAACCGTTTCTCAGACTCGCGCAATCTATGCGCCTTTCCGTTCTGCGGCAATTCCCGCTTGATGATCTTGATACAATGACGGCTCTTCTCTTTGGTGCAGGCGGCCTCCTCCCCTCATCCCGCACTTTGAAGGAGAAAGGGAGTAGAATCTTTGTGCGCTCATTACGAAAACGCTGGAAGAGCTTTCGTCCGCAATTCAGACGCCCTTTACTCACGGCGGCGGATTGGAAGTTTTTCCGGCTGCGGCCAAATAATTTTCCAACTATTCGCCTTGCGGCGCTTTGTCATCTTCTTCCCTCGCTTTTTGATAATGAGGGCTTCAGAAGATTGATCTCCTTATTCAAGTTTGATGGCAACAACCCACAAGCCCGGCTTGAGCAACTCCGCCAATTATTTACTTTCTCACCAGCAGAATACTGGCGTCATCATTATCGCTTTGAAGCACGATCCTCGAAAGCCATTACCCCGCTGGGAACATCCCGTATTCACAACCTCATCGTCAATGCCGTTATTCCCATCCTGCTCCTCTATGCACGTGCATTCAAGGATATCACGGTGAAAACCAACGCAAGAAAAATTCTTGAAGTGATGCCACCGGAAGAGGAGAATAGTGTCGTTTCCACCGTAACTCAGCATCTATTCAAGGAGCGGATCTCTTTGGGTTCTGCGCTTCAGCAACAAGGCGCCATGCAACTCTATAAACTTTACTGCAGCCCTATCCGATGCAGCGAATGTGAGATCGGGCGAAATTGTATGCTTCCTCAAACAACTTCAGTTGCAACTCATCACCATGAAGTCCCTTATTTCTAGACAATAGAGCCTTTTTTGAGGGGTCTCAGACCTTGCTTTTATAGAATATTGTCGATAGAATTAAACCTGTTTTGATCTTTGCAGTCTAATCTTCAACTCACCCATTCCATTGTCCATTCTCTGAAAGAGGTATCTTTATGAAGGGGATTAGAATTACAATTGCTTTGCTGTGCTTTATTGTAGGACTTTCCTATGCTTACGCACAGAATGTACCCCCGACGCCAACAAACCTCGGAGTACAGCCTGTTCCGGGGAATTCCGGAATAGCAAAACTCACCTGGCAAACGCCTCCCGGTAATTGGATGCATAGAGTCTACAGGTCGATTGGAGACACAAGTCATTTTCAGCCGATCGGGATGACACCGGAACGAACATTCCTTAACGGAAATCTGCTGCCCGGTCAGGCCTATTACTATTATGTCACTTCTTCTGTATTCAACAACGGAACCATTGTTGAAAGTCCACGCAGTAATGTTGCAAGCTACACACGAACAGGCAATACTCATCCCCCAAAAGGGATAATATCGGGGGATGTCACCGATGACTCTACCGGGTTGCCGATTCGCCGCGCGAGAATCCTTTTCTTTCGCATGGCTGTGCCCGGAACCTGGGCTCCACAAACATTTACTGATTCGCTTGGCCATTACTCTGCCCAACTGGACACCGGCTCATATATTATCCGGGCAGAGGCGTTTTCCACTACTCCGGCCACACCCGGATATGTCCCGGAGTGGTTTGATAATGCTACCAATCCTGCTCAAGCTACAGTAGTTGCTGTTGCCGAGAGCTCTTCTTCAACTGCCAATTTCGGGTTAAGCCGGCCTGTACCACCAACGTTTGCATACATTAACGGCACTGTAACGGATTCAGCAGGAAATCCGCTGCCTGGTGCCGCCGTTACCATCATGCGTCCGATTCAAACGGAGTCCGACGAGCCTTCTGCAGGGCGTCACGGCAGAGAAAGTACTGATGCCGGCGAAGACAATAACAGTATTGTCTGGACTGGACGCACTGATTCGCTGGGGAATTATCACGTCAGGGTGATCTCGGGCCGGTCGTATATCGCCATGGCTTCCAAACACGGATACGTGCCAGAATATTACAATAACAAAACAAACCCGCTGGAGGCAGATATTATTGCCGTAACGGGTGATGTCAACGATATTGATTTCTCTTTGGCGGTTCACATTATCGTCGAAAGTACCATTAGTGGAAGCGTACGTGACTCGCTTGGTACTGGAGTACCTTCACGGATTCTGCTGCTGTCATACCGCCACAATCATGGGATTTTCGGCGCTCGCTTCGGTCAGACCGATTCCCTCGGTGTATATTCGATCGAACATGTACGGCCGGGAACCTATCTGGTATTTGCAATTCCTTTCCATGGCTACGCTCCAGCTTTCTATAAGGCCGGTGCTTTTGGTGTTCGCAGATGGCAGGATGCTGACACCGTGAATGTTTCCGGAAACGTTACCGGAATTGATGTTGGTGTTGTTCCGGTTATCGGAGGTGGACTAGCCCATATTCAAGGACAAATTCGTTCCACGAGTGGCGAGCCTGTTGCCGGGGCAAGCGTGTACGCTATTTCACAAAACCGTGTAATGGGCTTTACCATCACTGATGCTGCCGGCAAGTACACTATTTCATCTCTTCCGGCGATTTCCGTGAGTATTGTAGCCGACCGCGACGGCTACAACTCTTCTGAAGCGGCAGCTACGATTTCACACCCGACGCAATCGCTGGAAGATCTGAACATTACCCTTCGGGCGGTAGCTACTCCGGATGATAGCCAGCCCGCAGGCACGCCGACAACCTTTGCGCTGGGTCAAAACTATCCGAACCCGTTCAACCCGAGTACCACCATTGGGTTCAGCCTGCCAACGACAAGCACGGTAACACTGAAAGTCTATAACCTCATAGGGCAGGAAGTTGCAACACTCGCGAACGGTGTTCTTTCGGCAGGACAACACAGCGTGATCTGGAACGGCAAAGACTTGTCCGGACGGATTGCATCGAGCGGATTGTACTTCTACAAGCTGAAGGCAACTTCACTGACCGACGGAGGGATGTTTAACCAGATGAAGAAGATGATGCTCGTTAAATAACATTCCGCCCCGCGGAATATTGCGGGATATGTGGGCATCAAATGTAAAATAGAACGCCCGTCAACCGAGAGGTTGGCGGGCGTTTGTGTTTCATTGCTCCTAGAACAACTCTTAGAATGTCACGCCGAGCGTTACCGGAACGTACGTGCTCGTTTCCCCGTCAGTCAAAATCCATGTGTACTTGGCTTCAAGGTAAAGGGCGACACCAATATTGAGATCAATACCGGCCCCCAAGTTGAAGGCGGTTTTCGTTTCTGATGTGAAACCGGAGTATGCGGTTGATGGCTGTCCCGCAAAGGTGATTTTCGTTTCATCTGCACTGATACGCGCAAGGCCTATCCCACCGGTCAGATAGGGCGAAACAATCGGAAGGGGAAGGAATTGCATTTTTCCGTTGATAGCTCCTGAAATAATATTAATTCGCCCACCTTCGATCGTGAATTGCGAGGCCGCCTGTCCTGCAAGTTGCGCCAAGGCATCCCTGTAACGCTCGTTGTCGGGCGCAAACGTAACATAGTCCCCTGACAAACGGAAACTAAAGAGCGCAAGCCCGACATCAAGATGAATTCCGCCTCCATAGCCGCTGCCATATACATCCTTTAGCGGCTGGGTGCCGTTGATTTCCGGTCCTGGCAAATTGATACTGGTGACATTCCCCTGAACGCCAAATCGTACCTTCGCCCCGATAGGGTCGGGTTGTGCAAGGGCAACGGATGCAATGATACATAGACAGCCTAATAGTGCATGCTTCATTCTTCCTCCTGAACGATTATGTTTTCTGCTGCTTTTTCTTTGCAGCAGGGAAAAGGATGTTGTTGAGAATCAACCTGTAACCGGGAGAGTTTTTGTGCAAAGATAAATCCGTCGGCGGATCTCCAACTGCATGCTGATAATCCTCGGGATCGTGGCCACCGTAAAATGTAAACGTCCCCCGCCCAAAATTGCCGTGGAGATAGCGCACCTGATCAAGCCCTTCCTTCTCGGCAAGAACTGTGATCGTCTTTTTTATCAAACTCTTTTTGAAGTTGGTCGTCTGTCCGAGAAACGCCTTGAGCACATTGACGTGGTTCTGCGTAAGCATTGTGGGAACGGGGTCGAATTTCGCCGAGAATTCAAACAGGGTAAAATAGTCTGTTTCCGGATTCTGCATGCCCAAGAGGTCGCTTGGTGGTTGGTCGATGTCCGAGTATTCGTACCGTAACGGGTTCTTCTCAAGCGCGAAGTCCGTAAACGCAAGAGTCCGGGAGAAGTCCAGCTTTTGCTGCGCGTTGCGGTCCTGGGGATCGCCGTCATACATAACATCACAAATATCAGTGTTCTCCGCGGCGAGTGCAATGTCATAGGTATCGGTTGCAGAACACATGGCAAACATGAATCCCCCACCTGCTACAAATTCTTTGATATTGCGTGCAACCGCCTTCTTCAATTCGGAGACCTTTCTGAACCCCAGCTCGCGCGCTTTCTTTTCCTGCATTACCTGCTGTTCAACATACCACGGCGCGTTGGCAAAGGATGCATAGAACTTGCCGTACTGACCCGTAAAATCTTCATGGTGTAAATGCAGCCAATCATATTCGAAGAGTTTTCCCTTCATTACTTCGTCATCCCACAGCTTGTCATACTTTATTTCCGCGTACTCCAGTGCAAGCGTGACCGCATCATCCCAAGGCTGAAATCCTGGGGGAACATAGACGGCAACCTTTGGCGCTTTCTCCAAACGGACGACATCCATGTTGTTATCCTCGCGCTGCACTTCCGCATAAATCGACGATGCCTGTGAAGCGCTTATCACTTCATACGATACACCGCGTATCCTGCACTCCGCGGCAACGAGATCGTATCCATCCATCATGAACGAACCGCCGCGGTAATTCAACAGCCAGTCAATTTCAATGTTCTTTGTAAGCGCCCAGTATGCTATACCGTACGCTTTGAGGTGATCTGATTGTTGCAAGTCCATAGAGATGAGGACCTTTTGCTGGGCGCGTAGTCCGTTCACAGCGAGAAACGCACCCAGAACAAGAACGGTTATCCTCCGAACCATACACCTCTTTCCTTTATCGCCTGTGATGTTCATTATAATGTATCGCCCCTCAGTTCCCGGATACGTTTTCGTGCCGCGCCAGCCAGCAAAGACGATGGATATTCCTCGAGCAGTTTTTCATAGGCGGCAATTGCCCCGGCCTTATCGTTCAATCCAAACTGATATATCTCTCCAATGCTGAATTGTGCCCTGTCGCGTGCAATACTGGTTTCCTTGAACTGGGTGAGCACCTTATTGTAGGAAGCAAGGGCGTCCGTGAAAAGGCGTGCCTGCTCCTGGAGTCGCGCCACTTTGATCAATGCGTCATCAACAAGCAATGCCTGGGGATTGGCATGAATGATGGAAAGAAAAACCGGAATAGCCTCGGTGTTTTTCCGTTGACGCGCCAAGTAATCGGCTTTTGCGAATTCCTTAAGTGCGGCCTCTCCCGTCGTGATGTTCTCCTGAAGGAACGACAACAACAACAAGGCATCGTTGGTATAATCCGCCTTGAGGTTCATGGCAATACTGTTCAACCCCTCAATGGCTTCCTTGAATCTTCCACAGAAATAATCCAGCTCCGCAAGCCGGTATGTGGCTTCATCCTGCTGGTCCGGTGTCGCATTCGGTGCCGAAGCAAGCACACGATACCGTGCTGCCGCGCGGGAGGTGTCGCCTCTTGCTGTGAGAACTTCGGCGATTTTGAGTGCTGCTTCAAGCCTGACAGGGTTGCTTGCAGCTGGCTCCTGCTCTGCATGCTCAAAAGAAGAGAGTGCTTGATCAAGATCAAAATGCTTCTCGAACTGAAGAACGCCGATCTGGAAATATGACCGGGCCGAGAACTCCGTGTGCGGATACTCATCTATGAGACGGCGGAAATAGGAAATTGCCCCCGAGTACCGTGACTGCGTTTCCGCAACAGGAAATTGTGTCGGAGCAAGAAAGCCGGTATCTGCTTTGGCGCTCAGCTCCTTCAATGCTGAGGCATATCCATACTTGGCAAAGGGAAGCGCACTTGATGCAACAGGTGTGCTCAAACATTCCTGGTACGCTTGCGCGGCAACATCAAAAGCTCCCTCTTTGTATGCCCGCTCAGCAAACGCAAAAATCTCCCCCCCCTGCGCTTTGACAAGCTTATCGATGCGCTTGTACACCTCAAACGCCTCTGTAAAGTTCTTTCCCTCGAGCTGAAGCCAGGCAATCATCCGGTAAAGCTGAATATCCTCTTCGGAACGTAACGATTGCCTCAACACCTGAACCGCTGCCGCCCTGCCTTCTTCCTTTCCGCTATACACCGTCATCCGACCCTGTACAAATCCCAGTTGCCCGGGATTCTGCTTCAACCAGCGAAGATACTCTGTTGTCGCACCGGCGTAGTCCAGCGATGTGGCAAGTAACTGGGCGAGATCAATCGTGAAGAGGTTGGGATCTTTGCAGGCGGCGCGCGCGCGTCTGTATGTTTCCGCCGCCTTGTCAAGTAGACGGTTTTCAAGCATGATG
>CAZWIN010000097.1:0-9062 GCA_964633855.1 uncultured Chitinophagales bacterium | reverse complement strand
TTTCATGCGGTCTCGTGGCGAGGAAGACAAAGAGGACTTGTATTCACAACCCCCTGAAGGACAAATGAAAAAACTGCTCTTTGATGATTTCCAATCATCCGGGTCGGGCTATGTGGTGAAGGAGATCGAGGAAGAGGGGACGGTGGTGCCATCAACGCGCGCTGCGCAGCCTGCGCCCATGCCGCCACGCGAAGAGAAACCAAAAGAATTTTCCATCTCGGATTTTTTTGATCTTGACTCCGATGTGTTCCGGAGTGATGCGGAGCCAAGGAGCGAATTCAACTTCCTTCTCACAAAAGTGTTGCATGCCCTGAAGGAAGTGCTCTTTGCCCATTCCGTGGCGTTCTTCTGGTCCAACAGCGAGAAGCAGCAGTTGGTGCTCGAGATGAATATCACGGACAGCCAGAATTTTATGACTGATAAACGTCTGCCAATTTCAGGGGATGTCATCAGTCAGGTCGCAACCACAGGCAAGCCGCAGATTCTCGGGCGTGTCAACCCTGTGTCCGAAAAAGAGGTGGTTCACTATTACGAATCGCCGGAGTATATCAAATCGCTCGTCTGCGTGCCGGTGTATTATTTGAACGGGGCAAAAGATGGTGCTCCGGTTGGCGTTATTGTCGCAGATAGCAAGGCGGAAGATGCGTTTGGACCCGAAACATTCGGGCTGCTTGGGAATTTTACCAAGCTTGTTTCCGCTCTGATCAAGAGTTACACCGAAAAATACGATCTGCTGTTGGATTCCGAACTGTTGACTTCAATCCGGAGAATGCAGGATAGGGTAAAATCAAACTCTTCGGAAGAGGCAGTACTGGCCTCCGTTGCTGAAGAAGCAGGACGGTTAGTGAATTGGGATGCGTTGACGCTGACGATGTATTCGGATGACCACAAAGGTTGGAGCATCCATAAAGTGGTCAACAGGAATGGTGTTCCGTACATCAATCAACACCTTCAGGTGGATTTTAACGAGAGCGTTGTCGGACAGGTTATCCGATCCAACAAGCTTCAGACTATTGACAATCTTTCAGTTGTACGCCCGATGCGGTTTTGTCTGGGCGAGCCGATGGAAGCGGCGGGTTCGTTCCTCTGTGTTCCCATCAGTTCGATGAACCGGTGTTATGGCGCGTTGACGCTGGAAAGCAAAGCCGTCGCGAACTTTTCCGGCGTTGAAGTGGAAACAATTTACAGGCTTGTGGAGAATGCGGCATCGCTTCTCGAAGTGCTGTACATGAATGACATGGTCAAGGATTATGTTCCTGTTGATCAGCTGACGGGAGCCTTGACTAAAAAACATTTCATGAGAAAGTTGGAAGAGGAAATTGCGCGGGCGGACGACTTCGGTACCGAGTTAACCTATGTTTCGTTGGCGATTGATGATGTACAGGAGCAGGTTAAGCGCTATGGAGCAGAAGGGTTTGATTCCATCCTTGCCAGTGTTGTGCGTGTTGTCCGTGCCAACACGCGTTCGTATGACATCATCGGGCGGCTTGACGGGGACGAACTGGGAGTAGTGTTGTATAGTACCGCGGGCAGTGATGGTTATCTCTGGGCGGAAAAATTACGTAAACAGATTGCGAGCCATATTATCACGCTCGAAAACAGGAGTATCTCGGTGACGGTGAGTGCTGGGGTGAACGGCCTCGGAGAGGGTATGAACAAGGAGCAGCTGATTGCCGGTACAAACCAGGTGCTGCACAAAGCGATGGAAGATGGCGGAAATCTGGTGCGTGTGTATTGAGTGAATGTGTTTATTATGAAAGGATGATGTGCGATGGCAAAACAACAAACGTTTGCTGATAAAGCAACAAAGGCAGCAGCAATCAAGGGGTCAAAGTGCCCCGTCTGTGGCGTGATTTATCAGCCGGTACTTATGGTCTCGTCGGAGCGATCCAGAACAACATCAAGCTGGAAATTCAACGAGCACAGGGTTCAGGTCTGCAAGTGCAATGAGAAAGAAGTGTACGCCTGATCCAAACTTTTGTCCTGGCGCATCGTAAAGAGCTTTGGGACATGAGTACAATCGGAAGAAATGCGAGTGAAGAGGAATCTCATGCGGGATTCCTCTTTCGTATCAATAAGGCTGGATAGGCTGATCTCTGGGTAAAGTTGTTTTCATAGTACTTGATGGTGTTGGCATAGGCGAACTTCCCGATGCATCGCGTTATGGCGATGAAGGAAGCAATACACTTGCCAATACTGCAGAAGTTGTCGGCGGGTTGCGGCTGCCTCATCTCGAGAGCATGGGGCTGGGCAATATACACCCGATCAAAGGTATCGCGAAAGTTAATGCTCCTACCGCAAGCTTTGGAAGGATGAAGGAAGTCTCCAGTGGCAAGGATAGCACGACCGGGCATTGGGAGTTAAGCGGACTCATTCTCGAGAAGGACTTCCCGACGTTTCCCAACGGCTTTCCAGCTGCTCTTCTGGAAAAATTCCTCGCTGCAACGGGATGCCATGGATATCTGGGAAACAAAGCAGCCTCCGGAACGGCGATCATTCAAGAACTTGGAGATGAGCACGTACGGTCCCGGTTCCCTATTGTCTATACGTCTGCCGATTCGGTGTTCCAAATTGCCGCGCATGAGGAAGTTATTCCGCTTGCCGGTTTGTACGAGATTTGTCAAAAAACGCGTGACGCTGTTTGCATTGATGAATATGCCGTAGGGCGCGTTATTGCGCGTCCCTTTTCAGGTGCGGGCGTAAACTTTACGCGCACAACCAACAGGCGTGATTTTTCTCTTCAACCGCCGCGGAAAACAATTCTTGACCTTCTGTCCGATGCCGGAATAGACACGGTGGGTATAGGGAAGATTGATGATTTGTTTGCAGGCCGGGGGCTTGCAACAAAGATCCACACAAAGTCAAATGCAGACGGTATAGCCCGCACCATCTCCGAAGCAAAGGCGATGCAGAGAGGATTGATCTTTACAAATCTCGTGGATTTTGACCAGTTATACGGACATAGAAATGATCCTCAAGGCTTTGCCCGTGCGTTGGATGAGTTTGACAAAGCAGTTCCGGCAATAGTGGACACGCTGAAAGACGGAGACCTCCTTATTGTTACTGCGGATCATGGGAACGATCCGGTGACGCCCAGTACGGATCATTCAAGAGAGTTCGTTCCATTGTTGTGTTTGACAAGTTCAAAGAAACCGGGGGTAAATCTGGGTACGCGGGAGACATTTGCAGATATCGGCAAGACCATTGCCGATTTCTTTGGAGTGAGTAATACACTGGCGGGCAGGAGCTTTCTTCGGGAGATGGCGTAGAAGTGAGTTATCACAAAAAAGCTGCAGAATTTATTGGTGTTGTGGATGAGCAGGGCAACATACGCTTGCCTGCTGATCTGCTCAGGAATATTGAGCCGAAAGTTCATGTCAGGCTTACCCCTGTGCATCTCAATTCGCAATTGAAGAATCGGGGAGTGAGTGAAGAAGAAGTGGAACATCTTGGCGCTGTGCAGCTTGAGCCGCGGGAGCAGGTTGTAAAATTTTTGCTGAGTGAAGGTGCCTTGAGCAACAATGCAGCGTTTTGCAAGCGTGCGCGGAAAGAAATTCGGGGTAGTGCTGCGTGACGGCACCGAAGATAGTTGTTGATACTGATATTCTTTTACAGCATCTTCTTGGCGATCGGCAGCCTTCGGTACTGAGGGAGGCGTTGGGAAAGTTCTTTTGCTATGCGACGGCGTTTCAGGCGATTGAGTTGTTTGCGCTTGCGCGGAATGAAAAAGAACGGTCGGCAATCGAAGATTCCATGGCAGCTATGAAACTGCTCGGATTGAACCCGAAGAATGCTGGCAAGTATGGTTCGCTTGTTTCTTCCCATCAGAAACATGACCGGTATGCTCTGCTCATTGCAGGCTTGTGCATCGAAAGCCGTTTGCCACTATTGACGGACCGACGGCATATGTTCAAAGGAATACGAGGCCTCCAGTGTATCCCGTCGAAACTTGTTGGACGGTATGCATCCGGGGCGGAAATTCTCAAAGCAGCACAATGATCACGCGATAATCGAAAGAAGAAAGCCATGGTTCTCGGAAAGGTTGTTGGCACGGTATGGGCTACCCGCAAGGATGAGGAGCTCGTCGGCATGAAGTTTCAGATCGTCAAGCACATTGGCGTGGATTATTCCTTGAAAGATACATTCGTTGTTGCGGTGGATACTGTTCAGGCAGGGGTAGGCGATGTTGTTCTGGTGTGCAGCGGAAGCTCAGCACGTCAAACAAACCTCACCAAAAATAAGCCCGTGGATGCGGTTATCATGGCGGTAGTGGATAAACTGGATGTAGCAGATTAAGGAGTAGGTTTGGGATGCGAGGTTAGAGGTTTGGGTTTCTATCTCATGCCCCTAACCACAAAACTTTAATCATCAACTATGTTTTTCGCAAAAGTCATAGGCACCGTTTGGGCAACCCGCAAGGATGAGCATCTGAAGAGTTTCAAGCTTCAGTTTATCCAGCCGCTCAACGGCAAACGGGAAAAATCAGGCGACCCGCTGGTTGCTGTTGATACAGTGGGTGCGGGCCCCGGTGAAACGGTAATGTACATTACCGCGCGGGAAGCAACTATTCCCCTGCCAGTGGACATGGCTCCTGTGGATGCAAGTATCATCGGCATTGTGGATCGTATTGATCGTGAATATGAAGTGTAACGCGTGACTAACTGAGGTGATTCAATGGTAAAGATTACAAAACAGTACACAAACAGAGAAAGCCAGTCGCTGGATAAGTATCTTCAGGAGATCGGCAGGGTTGACCTGCTGAAGCCTGAAGAGGAAATCGAGCTTGCGCAGCGCATCAAAAAAGGCGACCAGCGTGCGCTTGAAAAACTTACCAAGGCCAATCTCCGTTTTGTGGTCAGCGTTGCAAAACAGTATCAGAATCAGGGCCTTTCACTTGGTGATTTGATCAACGAGGGGAATCTCGGGTTGATCAAGGCGGCGAAGCGCTTCGATGAGACACGCGGCTTCAAATTTATTTCATATGCCGTGTGGTGGATCCGGCAATCCATTCTTCAGGCGCTTGCCGAACAGTCACGCATTGTCCGCCTTCCGCTCAACCGCGTTGGCGCTTTGAACAAAATCGGCAAGGCGTTCAGTACGCTCGAACAGGAGTTCGAACGTGAACCGAGTGCGAGCGAGCTCGCTGAAGAACTCGATATGTCATTGTTTGAGGTCTCCGACACGCTGAAAATCTCAGGCCGCCATCTCTCCATGGATGCGCCGTTCGCGCAGGGCGAGGACAACCGCCTGCTCGACGTTATTCAGGATGAACGGCAGCCGGCGCCCGACCATGAATTGTTGAAAGAATCATTGAGCCTGGAAGTTGAACGCGCTCTTTCGACATTGAGCGACCGCGAAGCGGAGGTTATCCGGTTGTACTTCGGGCTTGGCCGCGAACATTCGCTGACACTGGAAGAGATCGGCGAGAAGTTCAAGCTGACGCGTGAACGTGTTCGTCAAATTAAGGAGAAAGCGATCCGCCGCCTGCGTCATGCTTCACGGAGTAAACAGCTCAGGGCATATCTCGGTTAGGTGTTTCACTTTTTCGGTTGAGAGCTGAATAAGAATTTCTGAAGCTGCCACAGCAATAAAGGAGTTGCGTGTTGAAATACCCGTACCTTTTCTTGCTTGTACTCATTTCTTCTTTCACAATTGCTTCCTGCGCCACACCTTCACCACGATTCCGTGCCATTGATGAAAAACAAAAACCTTCCGTTGCTACCGAGGATGAAGCCGCTTTTTCCGCAAAGGTAAAAGAGGAGGAAGCACGGGAGGATGATAAGAAAGTTGATCTCTCCCAAATCCAGGCAAAGCTGGAGGGTGCAGTTGACACATCCATCTCCAATAACCGTTTGCGTGACAAAGTGCTTCTTGATGTTGTTGATTTCCTGGGCACACCTTATATGTATGGTGGTTCGACGAAACAGGGAATGGATTGCTCTGGCTTCACCTTCAATGTTTTCTCAAATGCACTGCACAAACAACTTCCCCTGTCAACAAAAGAGCAGTTCAATGTGGGAGTTGAAATTGACCGCTCGGAACTCCGTTTTGGTGACCTCGTTTTCTTTAATACCACCGGACGATCCCCGTCGCATGTAGGCATTTATATCGAAAATGATCTCTTTGCCCACGCAAGCGTTTCATATGGTGTAACATTTTCCTCCCTCGAAAGCACCTATTACAAGAAACGGTTTGTTGGTGCGAGAAGAGTAGCGGAGTGATTGCCGTATGATGTGCATCCAGTTTGCCCGGTTTTCTGTTTGACCTTTTCTTCCTCCCTTCGTATTTTGCTCACAGCAAGATAATTCTCAAGGAGTTTTACCGTTGTCCATTCTGCCCATTTACATGTACGGACAGCCCGTATTGCGCAAAAAAGCAAAGCCGGTCCGGAAAGTTGATGACGAGTTTGTCCAATTTGTGCAGGATATGTTCGAGACAATGCACAACTCGCACGGTATCGGGCTTGCAGCAAACCAGGTTGGCTCTCTCGAGCGGGTGATTGTCATTGATGTATCGGATATGGGAGAAGAGTATAAAGACACCAAACCGATGGTGCTGATTAATCCGGAAATCGTGAGCAAGGAAGGGAGTTGGACAATGGAGGAGGGTTGTCTGAGCATTCCGGATATCAGGGATGAGGTTGAACGCGCGGAAACCATCAAAGTGGTGTACAAGGATTTGGAGTGGAATGACCGGGAAATCATTGCGGACGGGATCATCGGACGTGTATTGCTGCATGAGATTGATCATCTTAATGGCGTGTTGTTTATTGACTATCTGAGCACGATACAGCAGAAGCTCCTCAAAGGCAGGTTGAACAAAATCCGTCGCGGCGAGGTGGATATTGAGTATCCCATAGTTGCCGAAAAACCGGCAGCAGTTGATTCAAGGTAATTCGCCCAATCGGGCAAGGAGATCTCTTCGCAACAAGAATAGTATTCATGGGCACGCCGGAGTTTGCCGTTCCCAGTCTTGATATACTTCTCAGCAACGGTTATGCGGTTCCTGCCGTTGTCACCGCTCCAGACAAACCGCGCGGAAGAGGACAGCAGGTTCTTCCCACCCCAATCAAAGAACTGGCCCTCAGCAAAGGCCTTCGAGTATTGCAGCCTGAGTCGCTCAAAGATCAGTCTTTTATTTCGGACGTAAAGAGCCTCGATCCTGATTTGATCATTGTTGTTGCATTCAGAATTCTCCCGAGGGAAGTGTTTACCTTGCCACGCCTCGGTGCGTTTAATCTCCACGCATCATTGTTGCCTAAATATCGTGGTGCCGCACCTATTAACTGGGCGATTATCAATGGTGAGAAGGAAACGGGAGTTACGAGTTTTTTCCTTAAGGAAAAAGTTGATACCGGCAACCTGATCTTACAGGCACGGACGCCAATCAAGCCGGAAGATACTGCGGGCACATTGCATGACCGCCTTTCTCAAATCGGTGCGGAAATTGTCTTGCATACCGTCCGTTTGATCGAACAGGGGAAGGCGGCACCGAAACCGCAGGACGATACGCTTGCATCGCCAGCCCCGAAGCTGTTCAAACAGGATTGCAAAATTGATTGGAGCCAGCCAACGCTTGCCATCCATAACAGAATCCGTGGCCTTGCGCCGTATCCGGCCGCGTTCACAGTTCACGATGGCAAAGTCTTCAAAATCTATAATACTTTCATTCAACAGAGAACCTCTGAGCATTCTCCCGGGACAATTGTAGCCACGAAAACATCTCTTGAGGTGGTGACTGGCGATGGTGTTCTTGCAATCCTTGAGTTACAACAGGAGGGGAAAAAGCGCATGAGTATTGAGGAGTTTTTACGCGGGTATCATTTCGATCCTGCTTCGCACTTCGGCTAGTTGAGTTTCCATCCTTCCTTCCAAAAACTTAACAATTCCTTAACATTGGCTTAACACTCAGTTCACGGTCGTTCCTTATCATTGGTTCGCCTGGGTCTGATTGTCCTCGAAGCGTTCTTTTCCCGAGACGGACCGCGCAAACGAACCCCCACCACGATAGCGCGAGAACAGATATGACCAAATATGTATCGTTATTGGCATTGCTGGTATCACTGAATATTCATACCACCAATGCTCAGGAAGCAGATTCGACAAATGAGGATATCGAACACATCAAGGGTGTCCTCAACGACCTGAACGAATCGGCAACAGAGTATAAGAACTATGTTGACATTCTGAGAAAGTTCAAATTCACAGGATATGTTCAGGCACAGTTCCGGTCAACAGATCTGAATGGGGCTTCAGCTCCGTTTTCGGGCGGTAATTTTCCGGCGAATACAAACAAGCAGTTTCAGATCCGCCGCGGCAGGCTCAAGATCAACTACGATAACATCCTCACACAGTATGTGCTGCAGATAGACGCAACTACAGCGGGCCTTTCCCTCAAGGATGCGTTCGTTTCAGCGACTGAACCCTGGCTCCAGTCCTTTGGTGTCCAACTGGGCTTGTTTGATCGTCCCTTCGGTTACGAAATCTCACTCTCGTCCGGAGTCCGTGAATCGCCGGAGCGGTCCCGTTTGTTTCAAACATTGTTTCCCGGAGAGCGCGACCTTGGGGCGAAACTGTTTTATGCTCCGCAGATTGGCGACCTGAGTTTCCTGCGTGTTGATGCAGGCATCTTCAATGGTACAGGAAGCGTTGCTTCTGACTTCGACAATTTTAAGGACTTCATCGGCCATGTTGGTGTTCAGGTTCCGTTTGAAGAAGCCAATGCCTCGCTTGACCTCGGCGTGTCAGGATACTTCGGCAAGGTTCGCAACAATACCAAATACCTGTGGAAGAACGGTGAGCCCACTCCGGGAATAAAGGGTTTTGTGCTTGATTCGGCTGATGCAAATCAGAGTGCGGGCGTGGCGAGGAGTTATTTCGGGTTTGACTTCCAGTTCTATTATGACCTTCCGGGTCTCGGCGGCATGTCTCTGCGGGGTGAGTTCATTACGGGAAAGCAACCGGGTACGTCTGACTCAGTTCGAGCCGGAAGTGGAATCAGGCCTACGGGAAAAAGTTTGACAAGCATTAGCCCCTCTGTCCAGGCCCTTGGCCCTGTCTATC
>CAZWIN010000096.1:0-9083 GCA_964633855.1 uncultured Chitinophagales bacterium | reverse complement strand
CACCTGTTCGCACACCTGTCGAAAATCAGAAGTGGTTGCACTGCCGTACCGGAATCGTGGATCAGCGACATAAGTTCTGAGTACATCAAAGAATGTTGAATCACCTACAACATGACGCAACATATGCAATACGGATGCTCCTTTCGCATACACCCTGTTCGCGTTGAATAAGTTGGCGACCGTTGAAGTGTCCTGGACAACAAGCGTTCCTTGCGCTTTCAGGGCGCTCATCATTCTATAGTTCATCCTTCCCCGATAGACATCGTTCCCATACATTGCGCCTCCATACAATGCCTCGCTGTATGTCGCGAAACCTTCGTTTAGCCACAAGTCTGTCCACGTTGCGCACGTGATCAGGTCGCCAAACCATTGATGGGCAAGCTCATGTGCTATCGTGTATTCATCAAAGTTGGTGGTGGAAGTCATTGTCTGGTGTTCCATTGCACCGCCGCGCCCGAATGAACAATGCCCGTACTTCTCGTTGATGAACGGATACATCCCGAAGGCGGATGAGAAAATGTGCAGCGCATCCACAGTCATTGCAAGGTCACGCTGTGCAAACGGGAGTTGTTCAGGAAGCACATAGTTGAGGACTTCCATAGAGTCGGTTGCCGAGTAATGGAACCAGTCGGAAAACGCGGCGAAGTTGGACAACGCAATGGAGACAAGATATGTCGCAATCGGGTACCGCTCAGCCCATTTGTAAGTGTGTGTTCCGTTGCCGTGATTTGTGATACCAACGAGCTTGCCGTTTGAGCCGACTTTGAATGTTGTATCGCAGGTGACCCATACATCCACCGAATCAGCCTTGTCGATAGGGTGGTCTATTGATGGCCACCAATCCCGTCCGCCATACGGCTGGCTCAGTGACCAGACCCACGGCACTCCTGAGTGTGATGAAAACAGGAAGCTTCCGAATCCTGTAGCCACGGGAACCCCGCCGTAATAGATATCGAGGCTGATGGATTCACCGGTGCCATACACCTTGTCGAGAGAAATCCGGACAGCATTGCCGATTCTTGCAAATGGGACGGCGACGCCTTGCATTATTACTGAATCAACCGTCATCGGATCGGAGAGGTCAAGCGTAAGCGTCGTAAGGCTGTCAAGAAGGCTGGTGGCCCCTGCTGTTACTTTTCCGCGAAGATATTCAGGCGAAGTCGAAATTAGGAGATCGAGTTTGTAATATACTGCGTCAACATCAGTGCTGGCAAGCGAAGCTCGAGTAGTGGAAGGGGTATTTGATAGGATGATGGCCTTCCGGGCGCAGCCTTCGTCTGTTACTCGAATGGGCACAAACTGGCCATTGGCAGGGCAGGAGAGATAAAGCAACAAGATGACTAAACCTTGAAATACACGACATTGGTCGTATGTGCTCGTCTTCATTGTTGAGTTGTATCTGGTTCTCCAATCATAGTAAGAAGAACGAAGCCGAATTCAAACGTCAACTTGATATTCAAAACGCGCAATGGACTCAAGCCGGCTTCTGAGCCTCTGGACTCTATTTGATGACCACCATCTTCCTGCTTGCCGAATACTCTCCGGCCTGTATCCGGTAAATGTACACCCCGCTCGGCAATCCCTGTGCATCAAATGTTACCCGATGTTCTCCCGCTTCCATCTTCCCATTCACCAGCATAGCTATTTCGCGACCAAGAATATCATACACCTTGAGCGTAACAAACCCTTTATCCTTTATCCTGAATCCTATTTCCGTGCCCGGATTAAAGGGATTAGGGTAGTTTTGCATCAAATTGAACCGATATGGAGCATCGTGATCTTCTTCAACATCTAATACGATCTCTTTGGTGACGCCATACAGTTTCCATTTGCCTGAGGCATTGTTCTCCCATACAGCCCACACACGAACGCTGGAACCTGTAAATATTCCTGATGAAATATCCGGATTGCGGTCCAGCGTGCCAGGTGCGGGCGTACGATACTGAGTATTCCAATCATCCATCGCCCGCAAGGCAATGCTATCGCCGGTACCTGATGTTGTGACCCATGCCCCGGAAGTGTAGTATGACTGTACCGTTCCCCGTTGTGTTATGATAGGCGAAACTTGGAAAGCAGCATGATTATCATTGGCTATAGGATTAAACGACTCGTTCGTTGCCGGAACATGCCATGTGATGCTATCTCCGTACACGTACCCATCAAGCGTGTATGTTTCCCAATCACCCGTACGATTTGATTCCCACGATACATTAATCAAATAGGAATAAGGCGACGCTTTGAAGAACTTTGGGTTACGATTGTCTCCCTCCTGTGTGAGAATGGCGGGTGGAGACCAACCGGAGGCTGTTCGTAATGAGTACATCAGTGCGTGCTCTGCCGACCCACTCTTTTCTTTTTCCCAAACGGCAACCCACATTGGTGATACGGTGTCGAAAACGTATTGAAGGTCGGGGGAACTATTCCCAACATCTCCGCCGGATGTGATGTACTCGGGGTTTGTCCAACCGATACGACAGAAAAGAACCGACCCATCTCGAACCCAGGCAACTACCCATCTATTAAAGAGATCTCGTGCAATTGCGGGGTCAATATTCTGTCCGATTTGTTCGACAAGCGGACGTGGTGCTGACCATGACCATACGTATCCGATCACCCCGTCCCCTTGTGAATAGTAAATGTTCTTCTGGCCAGAACTATCGCGTACCCATACCACGGAAACCCACGTCCACGGATAGTCGTCATCGCCCATTGCCACTGACGGGTAATCATGAATCAGAGAATCTTGGGTGAGAAAAATAATGGAATCCTCCCACAAAGTGCCACCAGCGCTGGTCCTCATTACGCAGATGTCTCGTGATGTGCTTCCGGGATAGCCGCGGCTGAAGGCAAGCCACTCGATATCATAAGATGTAGAAAACTGTTGTTTGGAGGCGAAAGCCGGGTGGAGATCATCAATATTGCCGGTCGTCAACTGGACGGGCGATGTCCACGGCATTTGTGAGTGAGCGTCTGAGAGAGTAAGGAACAGGGCAATACAAAAAACGATCTGTTTCATCGAAGTCTTGCCTCTGGTGAGACTTATTAAGCGAGAACAGGAAAGCAGAAGGGGAAAATTAGATTACTCCAATGGAATTCTATTCCAAGGAGTGTTTATTCCTTTTTGTGTTTCTTGGTGTACTCCGTGTCTTAGTGGTTATGCTTTGATTAGGATGCAAGCCCGAGTTTCTTCTTCGCTGCTTCGGACATCAACGCCGGAGACCACGCCGGCTGCCAGACAATGCGAACATCAGCGTCTTTTACTCCCGGGACTTTTAGCACAGAGTTTCTCACATTCTGCGAAATAATGCCACTCATTCCGCAGCCCGGAGAAGTCAACGTCATTTTTACGCCCACCCAATCATCAATAATTTTTACATCATAGATGAGGCCGAGATCAACGAGGTTGACCGGGATTTCGGGGTCATAGCATTCGCGGAGTGCATTGTAGATCGCCTCTTCCGTAATCTGCTGAGTTTTCAATTCTTCCATGTCCGCTCTCCGCTTTTTCTTTCGGTTTCCATTCAAAAACTGGTATCTATATCAAGATATTCTTTTGAAAAGGGATATTCAAGTTTTTGTTTGATTTTCCCCGGTTAACCACAGCTCCTTCAGGATGAGAAAAACCATCGCACCATAACAAATAAACAAAGAAGCTCCGGAGATAAGTACAAGCCAGCTCAACACGGGCGAAACAAAACGAACAAGGGCAATCCCGCCAAATGTAGTAACAATTGCGACAAGCGGCTCTATCATGAGAAAGCGTTTCAATCCTTCCGGGACAATGGAGGAAAAATAAAAAATTCCTCCCAGCACAACAAAAACCAAAGAGAGGGAAAGGATATGGTTGTGGAGGAAAACGTACATTTCATTAAGCGATTTTTCGTACTTCATTTCCGGAGTGTTGGAGTTCTCGGATGTTCCCCTGAATTGCTCCTGAATCCCCGTTGAAGAGAAAGAAGAAGTATGCTCGACGAAGATCAGGCCAACGGAGTAACCCAAAGTCAGCACAATAATAAACGCTGTGAGAAACAGCTTGAGTGTTGTATCGGCTTCCCTGAGTTGGAATCTCACTGATCTACCGTCAGAGTTCGTGGGATGTGATTTCGCATCGTTTGAAGTATCTTGAGAAGCCTGGACACTCCGGTTGTGACTGCGCGGGCAGAAATTGTTGCCCCCGTGATATTCTTGATCTCCCTCCCCGCCCTCAACAGGTCCCCGGGGCGTTTTCCGAGAAATTGAGTTTGCCATGATTTGTTTCGTACCTCTCCTCCGTACGGTTCCCTATACTGGAGAATCTCTAGGTCCTGGATAGCAAGGTCATTGTTCAGGCACAGCAGATATGTGATGAACTGATCCTTGCCCATGACATCGTCGGGAATAGCCAGGCCGATAGCGGAATCCCCAACAACTGGTATCATCAAAAACATACTGTCTGAAGCAAGCGGGAGTAAACCCGATTTCCGGATTTCCTCCCGATCACTTTCGTTGAACATAATAGTAGCGTAGCGGATGTCTGTTGCTGGCCGAAATACGCGCTGTACAACGCTTCTTGCCTGATCCCACTCCTGGTGAGTATGTGCGGATTGAGGCTCAAGGAAATGCAAAAGGCCGATGAGTTGGAGATAGGAGCTAATCAAAGAAATAATAGCCAATGCCAAGATTGAATTGTCCTGAGTTCTTGAACGCTCCCGCATTGAGAGCGTTGTTCATAAATGTATAGTCCAGCTTGAACGCCGTGTTATACGTCGGCTTGTACGTTATCCCGATCACTACATCGTTGCGATCATACTGTTCCAGTTTCACGGTGCCCGGTGCTGAGGCCTGAGTATTGTATTTTTCGAAGCGTGCGAACAGATACAGTTCCTGCTCAGATTCAGGGGCGATCAACGGCAGAATATTATATGCCCCTTCGAAATAGTATCCGAATATTTGCTTTGCAACATTATTATTGAATTGCGAGTTGATTTTTTCCGCATCACCGATGCTCGCGAACGCCCCAACAGCCCTGAGGGAAAAGCCCTCAATGTTATAGCGGATATCCCCTGACCAGAGTGAAACGGTTGCATTCCCTATGCTATCGTTATCGCCGGAGGCATTACCCAAAAAGAAAGAGCCGCCCAACTGAAGGCCTAGTAGGGGGGCATAGTCGATTCTGCCAGCAAGGGAAGGGTTTGCTGGGTTGCTCTCAAAAGCTTCTTGTCTGCCGCCGCGAATGCCGCTGGCGGCATCAAAACCATCGGCATGGAGGCCTGCCAGCAGATATGCTTGGTAACTCAGATTATCACACACGGAGCCAAACACGCCCGCTCCGGATTCACTCCAGGTTGTCGGGATAATATGGCGGTCAACATTGGGTCGTTCGACCCCATGAAAAGTCGGTGGTTCGTGATACAAATTTATGAGTCCGATCGGTGCAAGAAGGATTCCGCCTCGGAAACCGAATGTCTGGTTCAGGCGATACTCCAGAAACGCCTGTTCAATGGCGACTTCACCTCCATCAGGGGAGCCAGCTTCAATTCGCGAATGTTCGATTTCGACTTCCGACCGGAAGGAGAGTTCTGTGTTGAAATTGTGGGCTACATACAATACGAATCTGTGAAAGTCAAGAACACCGCGTTTGCTGCCATTGGGTTCATTGTAGTGCAATTCACCATATCCGCCAAGTGTTGTTTTGGCATTAGTTTGGCCTCGTACTGTTGAATAGTTCAACAGAGCTACTAATGCAAAGCAGGTAAGAAGACGGAAAAACATGCAACCTCCTGGATATTGTTTTGGGGAATGTGTTCAGACCAACACAGTCCTTGACAAACCAGGCAGCCTTCAGTATATTTCTCTCGTAAAAAGGGCCTGAAGTCAGGAATGATGGTGGTCCTTTTTCAAATGTGGAGCGTGCGTTTCACACCTTTCCTTGCAGAGGCTTTGGGGTGATACCACGCTCCTGTGTTTATGGTGAAGTCTGTTTTAGTATCTCCTTCATTGTTCGTCCGCTTGAAGCCGAACAGCCGCAATCACTGCCGCACGCCCGGGATTTTGCACACCGTCGGCGAAGCAATTCAGACCTCGCAAGCAATATTGCCGTAACAATCACAACAAGTAATGATACTGCCTGTTGCCAATCCATGTCAGCCTCCCCATCCCATCAATATTCCTGCACGGTACACGAGAAAAGTGACTGAATAGGCGAGTCCGGTCATATACGCTACCTGGAATGCAGGCCACTTCCATCCATTGGTTTCGCGCCGCATCACCGCAACTGTTGACAAACACTGCATTGCCAGTACATAATACACCATCAGGCAAATTGCCGTTAAAACGGTGAACGTGGGTTTACCCGTTACGGGGTCGCGATCCTTTCGTATTTGCTCCTGCAACGAGAGCGTTGCATTGTCATCGTTTTGGATGTTGTAGATCGTTCCCATGGTGCTGACAAATACCTCGCGTTGAAGGATCGAGCTGACGAGGCCAATGCCTATTTTCCAGTCGAAGCCAAGGGGTTTGATCAGCGGTTCAATCAATTTTCCCGTTCTCCCGGCGAAGCTGTGCTCCAGTTGTTCGGAAGGGGTGACGTTTTCCAGACGAGGGTAGGTTGCAAGAAACCAGAGAATAATGGAAACCCCAAGTATAAATGTTCCGGCGCGTTTTACAAACAGCCACGACCGTTCCCACATTTGAAGAAGAATGGTTTTGAGTGAGGGCATCCTGTAGGGCGGCAATTCCATGATAAATGTTGGGGCACTTCCCTTGAGAAGGGTCTTTTTGAACAGCCATGCCATGCCCAATGCCGCGACAAGTCCTAACAGATACATTGCCAGCAGTGTTATGGCAGGTAATGAGAGAACTCCCAGTACAAGCGTTCCCGGGATAAATCCGGCAATCAACAGTGTGTAGACAGGAAGCCGTGCACTGCAACTCATGAGTGGCGCCACCAGCATTGTGGTGATGCGGTCTTTTGGGCTTTCAATGGTTCGTGTTGCCATGATACCCGGTATTGCACAGGCAAACGAGCTCAATAAAGGGATAAACGACCTTCCGTGCAGGCCAACCTTGCTCATTACTCTGTCCATAATAAATGCAGCGCGTGCCATGTAGCCGGTATCTTCAAGAAATCCAAGAAAGAGAAAGAGCAGAAGAATCTGTGGAAGAAAGGTCACGACAGCGGCGACACCGCCGAGGGCACCGCTTACAATCAGGTCGCGCAAATCGCCGGCCGGCATGATGGCCGTAATGTATTGTCCCACCCAATCGAAACCATCACCGATAAGGTCCATCGGCACAGTTGCCCACGTAAACACGGCATGGAACATAATCCCCATGAGCCCCATGAAAATCAGATAACCCCACACGCGGTGTGTAACAACTCTGTCAATTTTATCGCTGAGATTACTGCCGCCATCGACTGGTTGCTGGATTGCTGTGGCGCATACGTTTTTGATCCAATCATAGCGCGACTCGATAAAAACTGATTGCCGGTCGAAACCAAGGAAATCAAGCTTCTGGTGATCCTTGCGGACGTGCTCAAGGACTTCGGGTTTGTACTGCTTGAACAAATTGTCTTCAGTATTGTGCGAAGCGAGAAGTGTGATTGCCTCATGACTTGCAAGGTGAAGAGGGAGGTTCTGTTGTTCTTTCAATATGTCAATGAGCTCAAGATACTCCTCGTGAACCTGCTCAGGTAGCTTCCAGCGACGATGATTGCCGGTTGCTGCAGTTGTTTCTGCCAGTGCTTTTTTGAGTTCTGTTATTCCTGTACCGGAGCTGGCAACAGTCGGAACAATACATATTCCTAGTTGATTTGTCAGCTTATCAATATCAATACTGATATTTTCCCGTTCAGCGACATCCATCATATTCAAAGCTATCACCAATGGAATCTGTCGGTCAATAATCTGGCTGACAAGATAAAGGTTTCGTTCGATGTTGCTGGCGTCAACAACGCAAAGCATCAGGTCTGGGCTCGCATGAGGAGAGCGTCCCAGAATAATATCGGTGGTTATCTGTTCATCGGGCGATTTTGCTGCAAGGCTGTAGGTGCCCGGGAGATCAAGGAGAGTGGCTTCTGTTCCGTCAGCAAAGATCAGGTGACCTTCTTTTTTTTCGACCGTAACGCCGGGGTAATTTCCCACTTTTTGTCTCAGGCCGGTAAGAGCATTGAAAAGAGTTGTCTTGCCGCAATTAGGATTGCCGACCAAAGCAACGGTCCGTAGTCTTTTGGCTGTTGCGGCATGAGGGAGCGTCATATACTCAATTCCCTCTGAACAACCACTGCTTCAGCCTCAGTTTTTCGTAACGATAATCTGCAGCCGTGTAAGCGAATTTCAATAGGGTCACCGAGCGGAGCGTATTTGATCAGCTCGATACTGGTTCCCCGTATCATTCCCATTTCCAGCAGCCTTTGACGGACATTGTTGTGTGTGGATCTAATACTGAGTATGATTCCGCGATCTCCCGGGGCGAGAGAGGCGAGGGTAATCTCATGCATTGGATTATTCTATCACTGATACGACGATATGGTCTGCCACTTCGCGCTTGAGTCCGTAACGGGAATGGCAGATTTCACAAATAATATTGCCGCCTGCAGTTACCAAGCGGACTACAGCATCTTCACGGAAGCCCATTTCCCTGAGGCGTGAACTGATTTCAGGAGACGATTGAAGATTCTGAATTCGAACCCGGCGTCCCGGAGGGGCATCAGGAAGTAATACGTCACGATTTGACTGTGCCATAGTTATTCTTTCCGTATACATTTTGAGCAAGTGCCGAAAATTTGAAGAGTTGAACTTTGCACCTTGAAATTCTTTTCGATGCAAACATCATCCTGGATCCGCTCCAGTTTATCGCTCATGAACTCGATAATGTCTCCGCACTCAAGACAGATCATATGATGATGATGTGGCCGTCCGTATGCTTTTTCATACCTCGAGGTGCTTTCAGCGAAACGGTACTTTGATACAAGGCCGCAATGCTGGAGTATCTCAAGCGTATTGTAAACAGTTGCCTTTGATACTTTGACCCCGCTGGTCACCAGCCGGTAGTAGAGGCTGTCTGCATCAAAGTGCCCTTGGATTTGTAATACAGCATCCAGG
>CAZWIN010000095.1:0-9089 GCA_964633855.1 uncultured Chitinophagales bacterium | reverse complement strand
TTGGTGTGCAAAGCCGATTTACGGACAGGTCTACAACTCCCGCTCCCCCCGTAATGTTGTGGAGGAGATGAAGTTCCTCAAGCAAAACATCAAACCCGACCGCCTTTGGTTCTGCGATGATATTTTCGGGCTAAAACCCGGCTGGGTAACACAATTCAGCGAGGAAGTGACAAAACAGGATGCGGTAATCCCATTCAAGTGCCTTTCCCGTGCAGACCTGCTTTTGAAGGAGGATGCAATCCGAAACCTTGCCCGTGCAGGCTGCAAGAATGTCTGGATCGGCGCAGAGAGCGGCTCACAGAAGATTCTTGATGCGATGGAGAAAGGGACAACCGTCGAGCAAATCTATGAGTCTTCACGCAAACTGAAAGAAGCCGGAATCAGCGTTGGCTTCTTTTTGCAATACGGCTATCCCGGCGAGACGCGTGACGATATTGAGCTGACACTGAAAATGGTAAAGGAATGTCTGCCCGATGAGATCGGGGTTTCCGTCTCCTATCCCCTTCCCGGGACAAAGTTCTACGAGAACGTGAAGTCGCAAATGCAGGGCAAGCACAACTGGACCGACAGCGAAGATCTTGCAATGATGTTTACTGGGACCTACTCACCAGACTTCTACCGCATACTTCACAAGGTCACGCACAAACGATTCAGGATTGCGCAGAGTAGTGAAATACTTAGGAAAGTTTTGATGCACCCCTGGAGCGTTACTCCTGAAAGGGCGAAACGTCTTGCAGCAGGCGTTTATCATCGAGTAACGTTGCCGAGGTTTGAGAGTGAATTGGCGGAGTTGGCTCAGCGATAGGGAAAGAGCTGGAAAGCTGGTGCATATCGTACAAAACTGGTTTGTAATTTATCATCAAAGGATTACCGAAAGTCTCTTAAAGAATTGACTGAATCACTCTTCACATATAACTCTTTACTCTTTGGACATTCTCCTCACACACGGCTACTTCCTTCAGGAAGATGAAGTCGAGCGGCGGATTATGAAACCGTATCCGACGCTTGGCATTCTCTCCATCTCCTCCTACCTCAAATCCAAAGGGTTTGGCGTGGAGATCTTTGATTCGACGTTCCAATCCAAAGATGCGTTCCGCACCCATATAGATCGTACTCGCCCTTCTGTCGCCGGCATCTACGTGAACCTGATGACGAAACTGAATGCCTTGGAGCTTATTACCTACTGCAAGAGCAAAGGATGCACAGTAATTGTCGGTGGGCCGGAAATCCCCTTCTATGGCGAAGACTTTATCAACCACGGCGCTGATATTGGAGTAATCGGAGAAGGTGAGCTTACACTCGAAGAACTACTCCCTCATCTGCAGAGACACGGCGTTCACGGAATGCAGCATATCCAGGGAATCATCTATCGTGAAAATGACGGGACAATAGTGAGAACAGCGGAGCGACCTCTTATTCCCGACCTGGATGCTTTGCCCGATCCGGACCGCGCTGCGATCGATATCCAGCAATATGTTGATACATGGCGGGTACATCATGGAAGAGGTTCTGTTTCCCTCATCTGTTCCCGCGGATGCCCGTTTACTTGCACATGGTGCAGCAGAAGCGTTTTCGGGGATACCCACCGGCGCCGCTCAGTTCAGCGTGTCGTTGACGAAATCGAAATGCTTCTCTCCACCTACAAACCGGATATGCTCTGGTTTGCCGATGATGTCTTCACCATCAATCACCGCTGGTTCTACCAATTCTACGAGGAGATGAAACGACGCAACATCAAAGTGCCGTTCGAGTGTATTTCACGCGCTGACAGGCTGAATGAAGACATTCTGCAGAAGATGGCTGAGTTGGGGTCGTTCCGTATCTGGTACGGCTCGGAAAGTGGCTCACAACGCATCCTTGATGCAATGCAACGCCGTGTAAAGGTGGAACAGATTCAGGGCATTACCAAACTTGCACAGAAATACGGCATTGAAGCAGGTCTTTTCGTCATGCTCGGCTATCCGGGAGAAGAGATTCCGGATATAGACGCAACCATTGACCACCTGAAAGAAACAAACCCGGACACATACCTCACAACCGTGGCGTATCCCATCAAAGGGACGACTCTTTACGAGGAAGTCAAAGGCGATTTGATTCTTAACGGCAACTGGGACAAGATTACCGACCGGGCAATTGATTTTAAGGGCCGGCATTCAAAACGCTTTTATTGGTTTGCCACCCGACACATGGTGAACGAAGTTGCTCTCCACAAAATGCTCTCCAATGGCAACAGGCCGGTCGGCGGTGTAGTCAAAGCTTTTACAAAATCAAAGCTGGCAAGAATGGGAATGAAGCTGACTGAAAGAGTTAGGACGTGAAAATAGTTCACAGTCGTGAGTCAGGAGTCGAGAGCCAAAAGGATGAAACAGCTCAGACAAGGGAGGCTTTTGATAGAGCGGCAGTATCGTATGACACAGATTTTGAATCCCTGCCGGCAACGCAACGTCTTCGAAGGATTGTACAATCACAGCTCTTAACTTGTTTTCATTCCGGAGAATCAGTTCTTGAGTTGAACTGCGGCACCGGAACTGATGCCGTTGCACTTGCACAGCATGGCATTCGTATTCATGCCACGGATATTTCTCCGGTAATGGTCGAACAAACAAAACGAAAAGCCGCATCCCTGAAACTGGAGAACCTGATTACAACGGACATCATTTCTTTCACCCAGCTTGGTAATCTGCATCAGCGCCAATTTGATGGTGCGTTTTCCGACATGGGGGGATTGAACTGTACGGAGAATCTTCAGGAAATTGCCGGACAACTCGCACGCCTGATTCGCCCTGGCGGCTATTTCTTTGCCTGCATCATGCCGGGATTTTCTCTCTGGGAATCAACTGCATTTCTTCTTCGTGGAAACTTCTCGAAGGCATTCCGAAGAATGAACAGGGAAGGATGTACTGCCAATGTACAAGGTAATCCGGTTCAAACCTACTATCACTCTCCTTCTTCAGTGCGAGCGGCTTTTGCCGGCAGCTTCGAGCACGTACGAACAATCGGTCTGAATGTGTTCACTCCCCCACCCACTTCTACCAACGCATCACACGCCTTTGGCTCCTCGATCCGCCTGCTCGAAGCCATTGACGATGCAGTAGCCGGATTTGCTCCATTCAACAGTATCGGAGATCACTATCTGCTGGTTCTCCGGAGGAAGGCCGCGTGAATGTTGCAACGATGCGCACAGTTGACCGGTTTGCCGGTATTCCTCTGTGCTGGGTCACGGGTTTGTGGGATCTCTTTTTCCGCAAACAACCGCCGCATGTACAGCCAAAGGTAATTCTTGTCATTAAGTTTTTTGGAATGGGCAGTATTCTCCTGAGTACGCCCTTTCTTGCTTCCCTTCGTGCTTCGCTTCCGGGTGTGAAGATCATCTTCCTGACCTTTGAGAACAACAAAGAACTCCTCGAGCGTCTCTCCGGGCCCGACCTCAGGCTGACGATATCAACGTCATCGTTAATGCGTTTTGTCTCTGATACAATGCAGGTTCTTGTTACGCTCAGAAGGCTCAGGATTGATACTGTTTTCGATCTTGAGTTTTTTTCAAAATTCTCGACACTCATCTCGACATGCTCCGGCGCACGAACAAGAATTGGCTATGCCCTGCCGACGTATTGGCGCAAAAGCAATCTTACACACCCCGTTAAGCTTGACACCACGAACCATGTAACAAAGGCCTTTACAAGCCAGTTGATGGCTTTGGGAATTCCCCAAACGGATCATCTTCCGATTCTCAATCTCCAACCAACACCTGAAGAGATTGCCTCAATGGAGCGAAAGCTCAAACTTGGCAGCAAAGGCGTGGAAGCCGTTATCGTCAACATCAATGCCGGGACGACATCTCTCGATCGGCGATGGATGCCAGAACGATTCATGGGAGTTGTTGATCAAATGGTAAAAGCTAATCCGTCCAGAAGGTTTTACTTCATCGGATCGGAAGATGAACGAACTTACGTGTCAACGTCGCTGACCATGTCTCCCACACTTGCGGACTGTACAGTAAATTGCGCTGGCGAACTTACGCTGGGCGAGCTCATTGCCTTGTTAAAGCGGGCGACTATTCTCCTTACGAATGACAGCGGACCAATGCACATTGCTTCCGCAACAGGTACACCAACAGTCGCTCTTTTCGGCCCCGAATCTCCCCGCTTTTACGGCCCCGGTAGTAGCGTTCGTGTTATCTACAAGGCTATCTCATGCAGCCCATGTCTAAATGTTTATGACGCCAAGTTGTTTGTTTGTCCATACAATGCCAGATGTATGAGGGAAATTTTTGTTGAAGAGGTGGTGGCCGCTGTTGATGATGTTCTCGCCATAGCGACAGCGGAAAGGTAATTGATGCTCCAAATTCCCCAGTTTAGAGAGCCTTTCACTTCCATCCTGCTTATTCTTCTAGCAGCATTTGTTATCTACTGGGGAATTATCCCTGCCTTTACGGTGATCGATTCTGACTTCCCCAACTATTACACAGCAGGCAGAATTGCATCACAAGGCACAAATATCGAAAAGCTTTATGATGATGCCTGGTTTCAGGAACAGATTCATGCAAACGGGCTAACACAACAGGGGAAATTTTCTCCGTTTCCTCCCCCCACAGCACTTCTTTTCATGCCTTTGGCGCCATTTTCTCCGCTGGCTGCGCTCAGAATTTTTACAGTCATAAACATTCTGGCTCTCCTTGCAGCAATTGTTCTGCTTGCACAAAGTTGCCCGTTGCGCTTCAAAGAATCAGCGTTGCTTGTTCTCCTTTCCGGAGTCGGCCTCGCCAACTGTTTCCGGCTCGGACAGTTGTACATTCTGGTTTCATGCTCGATTATTCTTGGATATTACCTGTTCAAGCGGAAACAGATGCTGCTCGCTGGTGTTGCATTCGGCCTCACCGTTCCCGTGAAATACTATCCGGTTATTTTTGTTCTCTACTTTGCATGGATGAAAGAGTGGAAAGTCGTTCTTGGCTCCCTCATTGCAATTTTCTCGCTTTCGTTGCTGAGCGTGGCCATCCTTGGCCGGGAGGTACACGAAATATTCCTTCAGGCAATTCCCGGCGGACACCTTCAAGGAACCCTGTCTATGCAGAACCCGTTCAGTGCTTCCTTCCAGTCCTTTGAGAGCTTGCTAAAGCGGCTCTTTGTTTTCGATGCTGACTATAACCCCGCTCCGCTTGTGAATTCAACCGGCATATATCTCACGCTCAAGGTTCTCATAGTCCTTGCTCTTGTTGGAATAACTCTATTCCTGTGCCGTCAATTACAACATCTCAACAACACAGACTGCAACAAGGCTGTAATCGGCTTAATAGGAATTCTCGGCCTCCTCATCGCCCCTGCGACTGGGACGTATCACTTTGTGTTGTTCTGGCTCCCCATTGGCCTGCTATTAACATCTCTTTCTGCATGGCAGGAGCATCGAACTTTCCGGGTGGTAATGTGTGTTTATGGATTGATCGGGTTTATTCCATACAGCGTTTTTCGTCAATGTGATGGCCGTGGTATCCTCTCGGTCTTTGCTTATCCCCGCCTTTTTTTTGTACTATTGCTATTCGCAACAGCCGTGTATGCGATTTATGCTCATCAAAGGCGAATACTCAAGCAAATGTAATGGAAACTTCTTCAATCGGGCTGACGTTGGTATATTGGACGCCGATTAATCCACCGGTTTGTCAGTATTTATGATTTCACAAACTGCAGGCTTTATCATCTTTCGTATTCTCATTCCAGCATTGCTGTTGTTTCTTCAGTACCGGCTCTACCGCAAGACAATGGCGTGGTTACACCGGGACTTTCCAATCTCTGTCTGGGCTCACCGTGCTGCAATAATCCTCTTTGCTCTCTTCAACGCGATTCTGATTGGTGTGGTGATCCTGCGACCTAAGCTGATGGGTTTGCCCGACTGGCTTGTGTCAACGCTTTCCTATCCGTTTTTTATCTGGCACGGTGCAACGCTGTTCATTGGATTGGTTCTGTTCATTTCATGGGTACTGAAACTTCCCTTTCTCGCCGGCGTCAAGATTTCACGTCTCAACAACTCTGTGAATTCACAAATTGAAAACCTCAATGCAAGTCCGGGATTTCAGAGCTTCGATGCGTCAAGGAGAACATTTTTGAAGCGCGGAGTCTATGGCCTCTCCGCTGCTTCGTTTGCTGGGAGTTCGTACGGGGTTCTTCTGGGAAAATCAGCGCATGATATTACCTCTGCGGAATTTATTATTCCTGGACTTGCACCCCAACTGGAAGGATTTACCATCGGACTTATGAGCGATATCCACTCCAGTGCGTTTATGACCAAAGAAGAAATGGATAGATACGTTGGGCTGATGAACGCTTTAAAAACCGACATGATTGTTGTGCCGGGAGATTTTGTCAACAGTCTCGTTGAAGAAGTCTATCCTTTTGCGGAGGCATTCAGCAATCTCAAGGCTCCTCATGGTGTGTACGGGGTCATGGGAAACCATGATTTCTTCACGCGTAATCCCGAGGTGGTTGCCAGAGAGGTCAATGATTGTGGCGTACAACTTCTTCGTAATGACAAGGTCATCATCGAAAAAAACGGCGGGCAGTTTGCACTCCTCGGCGTGGATGATGTTGGAAGGCCGGAGCGCGCACTCGAGAAAATCGAAACGGCCATGGGCAATACAGCGGAACATATTCCCAAAATTCTACTTTGCCACCGTCCATATTTCCTTGAACAGGCGTCACTCTCAGGGATTGACCTTGTGTTAAGCGGCCATACACACGGTGGCCAGGTTTCACTGGGGCAATTTGGAAACGCGTTCATTACACCCGCTTCTCTTGCTTCACGATATGTGTGGGGAACCTATTCCTTCGGCAAAACCAGAATGTATGTCTCGCGCGGTATCGGCACAGTGGGTTTGCCGATACGTTTAAATTGTCCTCCTGAAATCACACGCATCTCCCTGCGATCAGGTGTTTGATTAAGTCGCAGTTGTTTCCTACTTTGAGAGAGTTCTTTCCACACTGTCATGGTCATCCTCTACTACCCGCAAAATACAGCTCCAGGAATGGGACGTTTGCCTCTTTCCCTGCTTGCACTCGGCGCTGTGCTCGAAGGGCGATTTGAGTATTGTATTGTTGATGGGAATGTGGATCGCTCGCCGCTCGGTAAACTGGCCGACATTATTCAGAATACCTCCGGACACACTGTCTTGTGCGTCTCTGTCATGCCGGGAACGCAGCTTGTCAATGCCATTCGCGATACAAAATCTCTTAAGAGCCGTTTTCCTTCACTGACAGTTGTCTGGGGCGGATATTTTCCGTCCATGCATACGGAATCAGTGCTTAACTCTCCCTATGTTGATTATGTGATTCGGGGCCAGGCCGAAAGGTCGCTCCCTGAACTTCTCGATGCTCTCCTGGGCGGTGCCTCATGTGTGAATATCTCCAGCCTTGCATATGCAAAAAACGGGGTAATCCATCGCAATCCGGAATATCCGATCTTCGATCCAAACGATAGGCCATTCCTCCCCTACGAGCGGCTGGACATGGGGCAGTATGCCATACGGACATTCATCGGCAAAAGAACCTATTGCCATGAAACAAGTGTAGGCTGCCCGCACAGGTGTAATTTCTGTGGAGTGGTGGATCTCTTCCACAGCAGGTGGAAAGGTGAAAATCCAGAGCGAACAATCGAGTTCATCCGTTACCTCAAGAAGCATTATGGAATGGATGGGATAGAGTTCCACGATAGTGAAATGTTTGTTTCCGAAAAACGTGTGGCTGAATTATGTGGGTTGATGTCGAATGAAGGGATCTCATGGTGGTCTGAAGGCAGGGTTGATACTATGCTGAATTACAGCCGGGAAACATGGAAGCTAATGGAACGTAGCGGATTGAAGATGATTTTCTTCGGCGCGGAATCCGGCTTGGACGACACCCTGAAGCTGATGGACAAAGGAGGCGTGACCCGCGAAAAGACAAAGGCTATTGCGGCGTTGTGCAAAGAGTTTAACGTTCAATCTGAATTTTCGTTTGTCATGGGAAGCAACCCCGAACGTACCGAAGAAGACATTGATGCCACAATCTCGTTGATGTATGAACTGAAAGACATCAACCCGAAATCACAGATGCATCCGTTCGTGTACACACCTGTTCCCTTTGGTACAATCTACGATAAAGCGGTTGATGGCGGGCTCCGCTACCCGCGGGATCTGGATGAGTGGGCAAGCCACGAGTGGGAACAATACACGCTTCGCAGGAACCCTCACACTTCCTGGTTGACTCCGCGGCTATACAAGAAAATTGTCAACTTCAGGGCTGTGCATCAGGCATATCACCCAAGGACAAACGATAGGATGATTGCAGGTTGGAAACTGTTTCTGCTAAGGACTCTTAGTGCGTGGCGTTACAGATTCAGGATATTCCGCGGGGCATACGAGCTTCGGTTTCTTCTCAGGCTTCTCATCAACCCTTCGCCAAGACACGAGGGCTTTTAATATGTGTTCCCGGAAATGAGTATCACCGGCATGATACGGCGAGTAAATTTTCTTGCCGTATATTATTTGTATGCACGACATGCACTCCGGAGAACATCAACTGTTCTCTTTAACGGATTGACGCTTGAAATTCCACCTTCCGTATTTCATCCAAAATTGTACTTCAGCACAGAGATTCTGGCAAAATATCTTTCAGGGCTTCCGCTGAAAGGGAAAGCCGTTCTCGAGATGGGTTGTGGTTCCGGCGCTTTATCACTCTTCGTTGCTTCACGCGATGCGTTACGCGTTACTTCGTTGGATATCAACCCAAAGGCTGTCGAATGTACCAGGATAAATGCCCAGTACAATGGCTTTGGCTCGCGTGTGGAAGTGTTTCAAAGCGATCTTTTTGCCACAGTACCATCGGGTTTCCGGTACGATTACATCTTCTGGAATCCACCTTTCTTTCCTTTTACTCCGGGAGACATGGCAAGCCATGCCTGGAATGCCGGCGAGAACTATCACGCAATTGAGAAATTTGCTGAGCACGTCGGGGACTTCCTCAAACCTGAGGGTACAATTATTCTGATTCTTTCCTCGGACATGGATGTTCCTCATATAGTAGAGCTGTTTACTACCCGAAAGTTTACGGCAAAATCTGTTG
>CAZWIN010000094.1:0-9110 GCA_964633855.1 uncultured Chitinophagales bacterium | reverse complement strand
GTATGAACTTGCCCGAATAGCAGCAATCAGAAACAGGCCCGCTGAAGCCATACGTTGGCTGCGCGAAGCCATTGAGCTTGGTGCCCGGTCGTATCGCCTGACCGTCCACGATCCCCTGTTGGAAAATCTGTGGCACGTGCCCGGGTTCGTGCAGATGATGGAGGAACTCCATCGGCAAAACCTCACATTGAAAGAAAAGGTGATGGAAGCAGAACAATGATGCGCTGAAAAATAATAGGTATGCAGGGGAGATTCATTCAGAAAACCGTACAGCTAAAGAGAGAAAAGGAAGTACGCAATGACCCTTCAAGAACTTAAAACACTTCACGCCTACAATGCATGGGCGACCAACAGAATCTTCGACTCACTTGCAGCAATCCCGCCAGAGCAGTATATGCAGGATATGAAAAGCAGCCATGGAGGGATTCACGGGACGCTCGTCCACACCATCGGTGCGGAGAAGGTGTGGCTCGAACGGTTTCTTGGAACTCCGCAACCGTTCCTTACGCAGGAAGGAGTGAAGTCATTGGCAGACCTCAAGACCATCTGGGAGAAGGTCGGTTACGATACCGCAAAGTGGCTTGGCACCATGAGTGACAAAAGACTGCAGGAAACATTCGCCATGAAAACATTGAAGGGAGATACGTTTGTTCATGTCTTCTGGCAGGCGTTTCAGCACGTCGTCAATCATTCATCGTATCACCGCGGGCAGATTATTACCATGCTGCGGCAATTGGGACAGAAGCCGGTGAGTACGGACTTGATTCTGTTTTATAGGGAGACGGCAAAGAAGTAATGATGGCATTTCCGTGCTATGGCTTCACCGTTGAAAGAATGCATCATGAGAGACCGGGCGCGTGAGAGAAGCGGCTTTGGTCCTCAAAATACTTGTGTTATCCTATCTTGGCTACCTGCTGTTTTTCCTCCTGGCGACAGACGGCCCCGCGGCACCGGGATATGACCCGCCGTTCCCGATCTTCATTCTCGATACCATTAACCTCTTCATCCACGAAGCCGGTCACCTGTTTCTGAAAATCTTCGGGAGATTCATTTATCTGTTGGGCGGCTCGTTCTTCCAGTGTTTCATTCCTTTGGCTTTACTCGTTGTTACATGGAGGCAAAACATCACTCAAATAGCATATCCGGGGTTCTGGCTTGGGGAAAACCTTGTCAACGTCAGCGCCTATATCAAGGACGCGCCATTTCTCAAGCTGAAACTGATTTCGAAAGGCGCCGTTCATGATTGGAATGCCCTGCTCGCGGGCCGGACGTATCTCGGCCCTCCCATGGGAGAGGCGGTCTATTGGATTGGTATCCTGATTTGTCTGGCAGCAATAGGAACCGGCATATTCCATGCTGTTCAACAATATCGCGGAACAGCTTAGGTGAGTCTTTTGGGTGTTCGCCGCAGCGCCAGTTCGATGATTTTGCGGAGCGTTGCGGTGGTTGAGAGCCCCGCTTTGTGTGCAGCCTGCATGAAGACGTCGTTCTCCGAAAGATCGGGATTCGGGTTCACTTCAAGCACATAGACCTTGTTCTTTCTGCTCAGCCGGATATCCACGCGGGCGTAGTCGCGACACCCGAGAACGCGATACGCTTCGAGTGCAACGCTCTCGATTTTCTGACTAGTGCGCGGCGGCAGAGTAGCGGGGCAATGTAACTGTATTTTGTGATAGGCTTCATTTCCCGGATCCCACTTCGCTTCGTAGCTGAGAATATCACGCAGGCCTGCTGGGAGGCCGGAAAAATCTACTTCCGTAATCGGCAAAGCACGGGGAGGGTAATTGCCTAGAATCGGGACATGAAATTCCCTTCCCTCAATATATTCCTCGATAATTGCCGGCTGTTGAAACTCACTCCAGACGAATTCAATGCGTTTGTGCAATTGTTCCAGGCCGGTGACAACAGAAGCATTGTCAATTCCCGCGCTCGCATCCTCCCGCGCAGGCTTGACAATAAGCGGGTAATGAAGGTTGTGGCGACGGAGTAAAGGGGCGCGTTTGATGGCGGCAAAACGTGGAGTACGTATTCCGTTGGCGAGCAGAAGATCCTTGGCCATTGCTTTATTCTGACAGAGTGTGAGGGTGAACGGCGAGGCCCCCGTATAAGGAATACGGAGTAGTTCATAGAATGAGGCGACCGACGATTCCAGAAGAGAATCGTCGTTGAAGAATTCCACGAGATTGAAGATCACATCCGGAGACGTGCGCTTCAATGTGCGGTAGAGAACGTCAAACCGGTCCATGACATTTACAGGATATGTCCGGAATCCGGCCTCGCTGAGGGCGTCCGCCAGCGCCCGGATTTGCTCGTCAACCGTAGCCATTTCCTTTCTGGTTTCGGGGCTGATTTTTTGGTCGCGCCGAACCTTCCGGATTGTCTGGTCATACTCCACCTCACCGATCTGGTTGTAGAGCACAGCAACGGATACCTTTGAGGCCATAAGTCTCTTGATTGTAATTGGTTATGGTTACGTAAATCACCAAAGAATGTCAAGGTTCTTCTTGGTTTTCCCCCCCATCTTCCATACCTTTAGTGCCGTGAGGCCGTCTTCCCGGTGCTTGAACAGACGTCCTCACAATTTTTTTCCTCTGGCTCACGATAACGGGTTTGGCAACTTCTCATGGGTTTATATCCACAACCGAACAACTGGCAATGCGGGCCGTTTGCCCTCAAGCACGCATTAATCATGCTTGGCAAGATTGTCAATGAAAAGGATCTTTCACGCATAGCGGGAACACACTGGTGGTCCGGCACGGATGAAATCAAACTGGGCCGTGCAGCGAAAAAGTACGGCGCCCAGTTGAAACTCATCAGGCGGAAAAACGCCATGAATGCCAAACGGGAGTTGTTGCTTTCGCTGAAGCGCGGGCATCCGGCGTTATTGTGTGTTGACAGCTGGAATCATTGGGTCACGGTTGTCGGCGCTGAACGCGGCAAGTTCATTTATATCGACAGCAGAAAAGATCCGGTCGACTGCATTGATTCGTGGAAGGCATTGAAGAAGCGGTGGGTGTTCAACGAACGGGATGAAGACGATCCGACCAATATTGAAATGTTGTACGACCTCCATCCCGTCATACCGTTGTTCCGCGTCCGCACGAAGGCCCGTTTCTCTTTGAAGCGCGCCCGTTATCTGCGACGCCCCGAGAACAGGGCATTTGCCTCGCATTGGGATGAGTATTTCACTGATCTTTCACGCATTTGCACACCGCGCACTCCGTTGAGCGCAAAAGTGTTTCCGATGGGCGAACTTCTTCGCCGGCACGGAACAATGATTCGCACGCAGGTTGTGTATTGGCACGGCTTTGTGAAACCGGAGCATGTGGATAAATTGTTGCGGCACTACCGGTTTATTGCGGATACCTATGATCTTGTGGTGAGACAGGAAGATGAGAAAAGAACGATTGTTGCTCTCACTGCAAATCTGACCCTGTGGGCCGCGAGTAAGTTTGGCGTTGACGAAATCTATGGAAATAGTTAACCCTCTCCATTCAACACTATCCTGGCCGTTTTGTCTCAGATAGCAAACTCCGCACGGTTGTTTCGAACGCACCTCAGGGTGCTCACCGTTGCTGTTGCCATGATGCTGGTACCCGCGGTAATCACAGGCTATTTCTGCTTTGCAGATGTTCCTGTTTCGTCAGGGATCCTGTTTGCAATCATTCTGTTTTCCCAGTGTTCCGCCGGACTCATTGATCTGCTTCTTCTGTTTCGTTCTTATGGCGCTTTGCGCGCAGCTGATGCGCTTACCGGCGAGCACATGTACGCGCAAAACCCGCTTTTGGGCAAAGCACTGGTTGTTCTGCAAAATCTTCCGCTCTCCGCTTTTTTAAGGGCTGTGTGTGTGCGGGCCCTGCTTTCGTCCGTTATCACCTGTCTTGTTCTCTCCCTGATTGTGAACGAATCCGTTTCTTACCGGCTTTTGCTCTCTTTTGTGTTGCTCAACATAAGCCTTGTGCCTGTATTCCCGGGGGCCTATGAAATGTTTGCCCTTCGCCCGTTTATCCCGCAAACCTTTTCCGGGTTGCTTGCATATCAGGCTGCACTGCAGGACGAGTGGAAGAGAAAAATTTGGAATGTTGGCATTGGAACCCGTTTAGCTGTTCTTGTTTTTATGATTGGAGCGCTCCCGCTGTGTGCACTGATGTTAAGCCCCGGCGTATTAGCCGGTAATACCATCGTTGCCATTGGGCTGCTCTCGGTGGTGGTTGCCATTTCCACAGGAATGTTGCTCCGGGAGGATGCGCGGAAATCGCGTGATATGTTGTTGGAAGCAATGCGCCATCTTGAACGGAACAAGCCGGGAGAAGGGGTCAACATCCCATCGGCAGATGAATTCTCCCAACTTGCCGCGGGAATGACAAGTATGATTGCAGGAATGAAACAACAGACGTTTATGCGCGACTCCTTCGGGAAGTTTGTACCGAGAGCAATTGTCGAAGCGGTACTGCGCAACGGGGTAAAGCTCACCGGTGAGCACAGGACTGTTGCGCTGATGCTTGTGGACATCAGGCACTTTGACAAGCTTGTAGCCGGACACGCCCCATCCACAGTCGTAACAATTCTCAATCAGTATCTTAAAGTGGTCTTTGCGGGTGCTCAGCACTTCACGGGAACCATTGAAAGGGTGTACGCAGGGAACGTGCTTGTAGTTTTTGGAGCCCCGGTTGTTCTCGACGCGCCTGTGGAGCGCGCACTGCTTGCCGCCCTTGAAATACGCAAGGGAATAACCCGGCTGAATAACAAAACGGCAGCACAAACACCGCTACGTATTTCCATCAATGTGCATTACGGCAGGGTGGTGGCCGGACATATCGGAGCCTCCGAGCGGTGGGAGTATAGCGTGATTGGCGATGCCGTGGACAGCACGCTTGGTATGCATGCAGCCGCAGGAGAAGAAGAAGCCGATATTCTTGTGTCAGACGCCGCGCGCAAAGAATCCGGCAATGATTTTCTGTACGGCGGGATGCTGAGGGCCGGTTCTTTTGTGGTACATCCTTTGCACGATCACCTGGTGGTGAAACAAGGGACGGCTCCCGAAGCGACAGGAGCGTAAACACATTGCTTGTCTTGATGAGCCTCCTTATCTTGCCCCCGTTCATCAATGATGAGTATCCGTGAGAATTCTCCTTACCAACTCCACCGATATTTATGCCGGAGGCGAAGACTATGTTCTCGTTCTGGCAAAGTACCTGCGCCGGCGTCATCATGATGTCGTTGTCTCGGCAAATCCTGGGCATTTGCTGCTGCGGAAATGCGAAGATGCCGGCATAGCAACTTTTCCCCTGGCGTACATCGGGATGGGCCGAGTATTCACCGTTGCGCGTCAGCTGCGCCGGGCGATGATCAGTTATGATACGGAGATCGTGCACAGTAACGCCAACTACGATAGAACCGTTGCCGCTCTTGCTGCATCGTTCTCACCCGTTCCCCACATTGCCGGAGTGCATAGCGCCCATTCCATCAGTCACAACATTACACACAGACTGCGCAACAGGTTTGGGATAGATCATTTTATCGCGGACGCTGATGCGGTGCGCGATGTGCTGGTGAAGGAGGACGGGATAGCAGAAGAGCGCATCTCGGTAATCCCAATCGGTGTCGAAGGCGGGTTGGATGATGCAAGTAAGGCGGCTCGTGAAAGATTCCGTAGAGATCTTGGTGTTGACGAAGAAACGCTCGTCATAGGAAATGTGGCGCGGCTCGTTCCGTTCAAAGGGCACAAGGTTCTTCTCCAGGCTGCAGCAGAAGTGGTGAAGGAAAGAAGAAGTGTTCTTTTTGCGGTTGTTGGCGATGGAGAGCTCGCTGGCGAGTTACAGCAACAGGCCGGGTCATTGGGTATCTCGCAGTATATGCGCTGGCTCGGTTTTCGGGACAATTTGAACGAAATCTACCCGGGTTTTGATATCTATTGCCACTCGTCACTTGAGCTTGCGGCTGAAGCGTTTCCTATTGCCATTCTTCGTGCCTTGGCAACAGGACTGCCGGTTGTGAGCACGAACGTCGGTGGTATACGCCTGATGGTGGAGGATGGAAAGTCGGGCTTTTTGACTTCCCCCGAACAATCACATGACCTCGCCCTCGCGTTGCTCAAAGTGATTGGCAATAACGGGTTGCGCACTTCCATGGGGAAAGCCTCGTACGAATTGTTCCGTGCAAAATTTTATGCTCAACGGATGGCGGAGGATGTGGAGGAGATTTATGAGAGAGAGTTGAAGAAAAGAAAAACGTAACTCACCAGTTCGAAAAGTAGATAGCCTTGAATATCCCGTTTCATAAGCCGTGGTATGATGAATCCGACGAGAAGGTGGTTGTCCGGTCTCTCCGCTCGGGAAAACTTGTTGGCGACGGCGAATATACAAAAGAAGCATCGGCGCGGCTTCGTACACTGCTTGGCGTGAAGCACGCTTTGCTTACGCCTTCGTGTACGCATGCGCTCGAGCTTGCAATGATGGTGCTGGATCTGAAACCGGGAGACGAGGTTATCGTTCCCAGTTTTACATTTGTCTCGACGACGAATTGTATTCTGCGTTCCGGGGCAAAGATTATCTTTGCCGATGTCACAGCCCAAACACTCACAATAGATATTGATGATGTCAAAAAGAGAATCACCGCACATACGCGGGCAATCATTCCCGTGGTGTATGCGGGCGTTTCCCCCGAAATGGATCCCCTCATGGCTCTGGCAGAACAGAAGGGGATCGTTGTTGTGGAAGATGCTGCGCAGGCAATCGGCGCAACCTACAACGGCAAGCCGCTAGGGACAATCGGCACGATGGGGTGTTTCAGTTTTCATGAGACAAAAAATATTTCCACGGGAGAAGGCGGCGCATTTGTTACAAACTCCCGGGAACTGGCTGAACGGGCAGAAATAATTCGCGAGAAGGGCACAAACCGGCGGCTGTTCATGCTTGGATTGGTGGATAAATATACATGGGTGGATACCGGCAGCAGTTTTCTTCCTCCGGATTCAACAGGGGCGCTTCTGTTGAGCCAGCTCGACAAACTCGGAACCATTACCCGCCGGCGCTCGGAGATTCACCAACGGTATGTTGAGGCTTTTTCTTCTCTGGGACAGCAAGGGCTTCTCACCTTACCGGTCATTCCCGTGCATACACGTTCCAATCATCACATCTTTCATCTTTTGCTGAAGGATGAATCAACGCGCAACGAAGCGATCAAATTCTTCCGTGCAAAAGGAATCGGAACAACCTTCCATTATCTGCCGCTTCATTTATCTCCCGTTGGCGCAAAGCTCGGATACAAGCCGGGTGATTATCCGGTAACGGAGTCGGTTAGTGCCCGATTATTGAGGCTTCCGATCTATCCCTCATTAACAGCAGAAGAACAGGAGTATGTTATCTCCTCGATGAAGGAGTTTTTGCAATGACGCGGAATTGTGTGTTGATACTGTGCTGCGCTGTGTTTGTCTTTGGCTGTTCAAAACAGGCAACCCTGCCGCAGCTTTCATCAGCCGACAGCCTTGCTGTTGTGCAGGATAATTTGACGCACAGGGAAGAGATGGACCGCTTTATGGCAGGCGGAGAAGCGTCACCATTTCTTCGCGATACCACTGTTCGTTTTACCGGGCTCAAATGGTTTCCTATTGATGTGCATTACCGCGGCATCTCAAAATTACACAAGTATGAACATCCGGAAACGGTTTCCGTTATGGGGACGAAAGGCGAGGAACGCAAACAACTCCGCTACGGCTATTTTGAATTTCCGGTTCCCGATGAACATGGAAGCCCGTATTTGCTGAAACTGAACGTGTATAAGTTTACGCCGTATGACGCAAAGCGCTATGCTATGTATCCAAAGGTTCTCAGCGTATGGTTTACGGACCGAACGACAGGAAAGGAAACATACCAGGTCGGAAGATATGTGGATGTAGGGGAGGAATACCCGGACGATGGGCATGAGTATACAATAGACCTGAATAAGGCATACAACCCGTATTGTGCATACAGCGATCTCTATTCATGTGCCGTACCACGAAAGGAGGATCGTGTACAAATTGCCTTGCGGGCGGGGGAAATGTCCTATGGGAAAGAGAGCCACTAGAAGGCCTTATCTTGCTTCTCTACGCTTAAATTCCTATCATATTTTGAGCATTCCGCAAGAAACCTCCCTCACATGAATCGAGAATATCACCAGTGGTATAGTCCGTCATTGCAGCGCGATATGGAGCTTTTGGTGTTTGGGCACGGTGGCATCCCCGTGCTCGTCTATCCAACTTCGATGGGAAGGTTCTTTGAGTATGAGGATCGCGGAATGGTTGGCGCACTGCACGAACAGATTGATGGCGGCAATATCCAGCTCTATTGCGTCGACAGTGTTGATGCGGAGAGTTGGTACAACAGTGCTGCGCATCCGCGGTGGAGGGTGATGAGGCATGTTCAATACGAACAGTATATCATCAATGAAGCAATTCCTTTCATCAGGGGGAGAAATAGCTCGCACAAACTCCACGTTACAGGATGCAGTTTTGGCGGGTACCACGCAATAAACTTTACGCTCCGTCATCCTGAGCTTGTCGACAGTTGTATCAGCCTGGGTGGTGCATTCGATATCAAGCCGTTTCTCCAGGGATACTATGACGATGATGTGTATTTCAACAATCCGCCGGACTACCTTGCAGGCCTGGAGAATGACTGGTACCTGAACAGGTATCGTGCGAAGGTTGGATTCATTCTTGCGGCTGGCGAATGGGATATGTGTCTTGATGCAAATCTGAGGCTTTCTGCCGCGCTCAACAACAAAGGCGTGAAACACTGGCTGGATGTATGGGGCGACCAGACAAAACATGACTGGCCGTGGTGGCACATGATGATCCGGAAGTATCTGTCTGAGAAGTAATCAAAACACACGATCGGAGGAACAATGAAACGCGTAGGGATACTTTTTGGAATGGAGGACACATTTCCCGGTGCCCTTGTTGCAAAGATCAATGAAATGAACGCCGGAGTTGTTGCCGAGTTTGTGAACCTTGGCGCAACGGTGATGGCCGACCCGACAACATACGACGTCATCATTGACCGCATTTCGCATGATATACCCTATTACCGGGCCTACCTCAAAAATGCGACGCTCTCAGGCACAGTAGT
>CAZWIN010000093.1:0-9132 GCA_964633855.1 uncultured Chitinophagales bacterium | reverse complement strand
GGAATTGTTGAAGCAGGGACAATATGTTCCCATGACAGTCGAGAAACAGGTTGTCAGTATTTATGCCGGCACAAACGGTTATCTGGATGAAATTCCGGTTGAGGAAGTCCAAAGATATGAGCGCGAACTTCTTGAGATGATGGAGTTGAAGCACAAGGCAATCATTGACGGGATAGCGCAGGCAAAAGATCTTACTGAAGAGATAACCAAGAAGCTCCAGGTTGTATTGCGGGAGTTTACGGATGCATTCAAGGTCACGGTGAAAGCATAGCGCATGGCAACACTGCGTGAGATACGTCGCCGTATCGTCGGTGTCAAAAGCACACAGAAGATTACAAAGGCGATGAAGATGGTCGCCGCGGCAAAACTTCGCCGCGCTCAATCGGCCGTTATTGCGGCGCGTCCCTACGCCGGCAAAATGAACGAATTGCTTTCATATCTCGCGACGAGTCCGGATATGGCAGTCCACCCGTTGGTTGCGCCGCGCCCGGTAAAGAATGTCGCCATTGTCGTCGTCACATCCGATCGGGGACTGTGTGGCGCGTTTAACTCCAACCTTCTCCGCACAACCCTTCAACGCATTACGCAGCAGTATGCGGAATTGCAGCAACAGGGGAACCTGACGGTATTTTGTATAGGCAAGAAGGGATTTGATGTGTTTTCCAAAAGACATTTTCGGGTCGCCGGGAAATACATTGGAGTATATAGCAACTTGGTGTTCGCGCAGGCGCAGGCAATAACGCGCGAAATAGTTGATGGATACGCGCGCGGTGAGTATGACAGGGTGGAGATAGTATATAACGAATTTAAATCGGTGGCTCAGCAAAAGGTTTCTATTCGCCAACTTCTCCCTATTCCAACAGCTGCAGAAGAAGGAAAGAAAACGGCTGGCACCGATTATCTGTTTGAACCGTCACAAGGTGAAATCATACAATCGCTTCTTCCCAGACATCTTCAGTTCCAGGTATGGCGTGTTCTTCTGGAATCAAATGCATCGGAGCAAGGCGCACGTATGTCAGCGATGGAGAACGCTACCACCAATGCCACGGAATTGATCTCCACCCTTCAGCTTCAGTATAACAAAGCCCGGCAGGCGACAATTACGAAAGAGTTGCTTGAAATCGTAAGTGGCGCCGAGGCGCTCAAGAAGGCAGGATAGGGCGTTTTTCGGATCAAGGGGCGTGAAATTCCAGACACCGCCGGTAAACTGCCGGCGGTGTTGTCGTTTTCTCTAGGCGATTCTCCCTCCTTGCTTAAGAAGCCGGTTTTGAGTAAATTTAAGACCCCTAAAGTGGATTTCGGGAGATATTTCCCATCGTTTTTTGACGGTTCCTTGCAATGTTTGAAGATCTGAGTAGAAAGTTAGAAGGCGTTTTTAAGAGGCTGAGGGGTGAAGGAAAGATCTCGGAAGCAAACATTGCCGAGACATTGCGGGAAGTCCGGCGCATCCTTCTTGACGCTGACGTCAATTACAAAGTAGCAAAACAGTTTATTGATGATGTCCAGAAGAAGGCTGTAGGCCAGGAAGTTCTTCAAAGCATCACGCCAGGCCAGCTTATTGTGAAGATTATTCACGATGAGCTAGTATCGCTTCTTGGCACGAGCAACGCCGAGTTGCGGTTCGCAGCACTGCCTCCAACGGTCTTTATGGTTGCGGGACTTCAGGGCTCGGGTAAGACTACATTCTGCGCAAAGCTGGCGGCTCATTTGAAGGCTCAGGGAAGACACCCTCTTCTCGCTGCCGCCGATATCTACAGGCCGGCAGCAATTGACCAGTTGGTGTCGCTTGGCGGGAAGCTTGATCTGCCCGTCTATGTTGAACGCGGCAGCCCTGCGGTTCTCATCGCAGAACATGCTGTTGATCACGCACGGAAAAATGCGCGCGACGTGGTGATAGTTGATACGGCTGGCCGCCTCCATGTAGATGAAGAGATGATGCGGGAAGTAGAGGCAATCAAGGCTGCTGTCAACCCGCAGGAAATACTCTTTGTTGTTGATGCCATGACCGGCCAGGATGCGGTCAACACCGCCAAAGCATTCAATGAGCGGTTGGACTTCGACGGAGCTGTTCTTACAAAGATGGATGGCGATGCGCGTGGCGGTGCCGCCATTTCCTTGCGGGCTACTGTGGGGAAACCCATCAAGTTTATCAGTGTCGGCGAAAAGCTTGATGCCCTGGAGAAATTCCACCCGGAGCGCCTTGCTTCACGCATCCTGGGAATGGGCGACATTCTTACGCTGGTTGAAAAGGCGCAGGAGCAGTTCAGCGAAGAATCCGCTGCGCGGTTTGAAGCGAAGCTCAGAAAATCACAATTCACACTCGAAGATTTTCTGGAGCAGTTACAGCAGGTGAAGAAAATGGGCCCGCTCAGCCAGGTGATGGGGATGCTGCCTGGTGCGCACAGAATTCCAGACCATGTCTCGATCGATGACCGGGCATTGGTGAAGATTGAAGCGATTATTCAATCTATGACCAAAGAGGAGCGTCGCCGGCCCCAGGTAATCAATGGCACCCGCAGAAAGCGCATAGCGTCGGGTAGCGGTACAACCGTGCAGGATGTCAACAAGCTTATGAAGCAATACGAACAGATGCAACGTATGATGAAAACGATAGGAAAAGGGGGACGCATGGATAGGCTCATGCGTGGAATGCGTACGCCGGCAGGCTAGTGCGTACGTTTCCCTCAATCACGAACAGTAATTCACAAAGTAAGGAGTGCAACATTGGCAGTACGATTAAGGCTGCGCCGGATAGGCAAGAAGAAGATGCCGCTGTATCAGATCGTGGCGGCGGATTCGCGCGCGGCGCGCGACGGAAAATTTCTGGAAATCATTGGGCGATATGAGCCACTGAAGAATCCGATGCTCATCGAAACCAAGGATCAGCGGGTGTTTCATTGGTTGAAATCCGGAGCCCTGCCGACCGATACGGTGCGGAGCCTCTTTCAGAGGAACGGCCTCTGGCTTCGCTGGAGCCTGACAAAAAGAGGCACGGATGAGGCTGTCATCGCAAAGCATGTTGAGAAGTGGCAGATGGAGCAGGCGGAAAAGCGTGTGCGCGATAATGCGCGCAAAGAGCGCCGCGTAGCTGCGCGACGTAAGGCGAAGCAAGCGGGAGCTCCAGCGACTGCGCCCGCACCCGCGCAGGCCTGACGCTCCGAAAAATTCCCGGGCTTTTGGAAATGTGATGCCTGACAGCGTTGAACCGCAGCAACTCGGTCAACAGCAGATCAGGAGGTCGTCGTGAAGGCAAACCAGGCACAAGCTCAAGGAGACGCGTCATGAAAGAGTTCCTCGAATTCATCACGAAGCATCTCGTTGATCACCCCGATACAGTCGCTCTCATGCAGGAAGAGAAAGACAACAAGGTTGTCTTCAGGCTGAAGGTGGGCGCGGAAGATGTCGGCAAAGTGATCGGGAAAAAAGGCAGGACGGCTCAGGCTATGCGGACTTTGCTGGCCGCAGTAGCAGCGAAAGAAGGGAAGAGGGCGATACTGGAAATCGAGGATTGAGTTTGCCGTCACGTACGCTCTATGCTATCGGAAGTATTACCAAGGTGTTTGGCATCCGCGGTGAAATCATCGTCCGCCCGACAACACCATCGGTCAAACGTTTTGCCAAGCTGAAGCGGGTAATGGTCGGGACTACAGAGAAGAATGCGCGGGAAATGAGCATCTCTTCGGTTGCGCCTCAGGATCGTGGAGTGAGAATGAGTTTTGCCGAAGTACAAAGCAGAACACAGGCGGAAAAGTTGGTTGGTTCTACTGTTTTTGTTGATGAGAAAGACCGCATCAGGCTCCCACGGGGGACATTTTTTGTTCATGATGTTGTGGGGTTGGCTGCAGTTGACCAGAACGGAAGGGAAGTGGGAACAGTGCAGGAGATACTGCACATGCCGGCAAACGATGTGTACGTCATCAGCGGAAACGGCAACGAGATTATGCTCCCGGCCGTCAAGGAATTTGTCAAAGAGTTTGATTTGGAGAAGAGGGTGATTCGCGTGCACCTCATTGAGGGGATGGCAAATGAGGATTGATGTGGTCACAGGCTTTCCCCGTTTGATGGAGAGTCCCTTAAGTGAAAGCATTCTCAAGCGTGCACAGGAAAAGAAGCTGGCGGAGATTCATCTGCATGACCTCAGGGAATTCGCGGCGGATAAGCACAAGACAATAGACGATGCGCCATTTGGCGGTGGCGCGGGAATGATCCTTAAACCGGAGCCTGTCTTCCTGTGTGTGGAGAAGTTGCAGAGTGAGCGAACGTACGACGAGGTAATTTATCTGACAGCAGATGGGGCCAGGCTGGACCAGAAAACAGCCAATGAACTGTCGCTGAAAAAGAACCTCCTGCTGCTTTGTGGTCACTACAAGGGAATTGATCATCGTATACGGGAGAGGCTGGTAACGAGGGAGGTTTCGATCGGCGATTATGTGTTGACGGGCGGAGAGCTTCCGGCGCTGGTGCTCATTGACGGTATTGTCCGGCTGCTGCCAGGTGTGTTGAATGACGGGGAATCGTTGCTTGGTGACTCATTCCAGGAAAATGTTCTTGATGCACCGCAGTATACGCGGCCTGCGGAATTCAGGGGCATGAAAGTACCGGACGTATTGTTACAAGGAAATCACAGGGATATTGCCGCATGGCGTACGGAACAGCAGTTGCAACGTACAGCATCAAGGCGTAAGGATTTGTTAGAACAACTTAACGGAGATTAATATGGATAAATTGAAATTGGTAGAAGCAACCCAGTTCAAGACGGGGATCCCGCAATTCTCTTCCGGGGATATTCTCAATGTGCATGTACGCGTCGTCGAAGGCGACAAAGAGCGCATCCAGCAGTTTCAAGGGGTTGTTGTCGGCCGCCACGGCGCAGGTATGAATGCTACCTTCACAGTCCGAAAGGTGTCGGATGGCATTGGTGTCGAACGTATCTTCCCGCTTCACTCGCCCCGCATTGCAAAAATCGAGCGTGTCAGGGAAGGTTCCGTCCGCCGCGCAAAACTGTATTACCTGCGTTCTCTTGCAAGCAAGGCAATTCGTCAGAAAACAACGGCCTGACGTACTGTTGTTGTCTTGTTGTTCCGAAAAGGTGAAGTCTAAAAGCAACGGTGGCGGAAGATCTTTTTCCTGAAGCCACCACCGAAAGGTGAGTTGTTTTTCAACACCTCTCCGGGACAATTCACGATGCAACAGTTCAACATGGCAAGAATCTGATTATGGGTACTTAAGCTCCATCACGTTGTAGCCTCCAGTCTTTTCCAGACCTCATGCCTAAACTCCTGGGATTACCCTCCGATCTTTACTATCGCCCGTTGATATACGGCTTGGAAAGTAATCCATTGTTTACGATGCTCCATGACGTGGCCTCGCAGAACGCTCACAAACTTCGAGTGCAGGAGCTTTCCGGCGCAGTGCTCTCGCCGGTTGAGTTTGGCCGAGATAGTTCGAGTTATCATATTGTGAGCGGATGTGGCGTTTCTTCAAGCTCGCGAACGGATACCATCTCACTCCATTTCAACGACTCTCTTGAAACAATCTCCACGGTTGCCGTGAATCCGTCATCGGTGTCCGAGATTATTCTGATGAAGATCATTCTCGCGGAAGAGTTTGATACCGAGCCTTCTATCGTTCCTGTTATGGGGCCATTGAAGGAAATGCTTCAAAAGGCGGATGGCGCGCTGCTGGTGGGAGACGAATCCCGGCGCCAGGCGGTGCATCACTCCAACAACGTCGACCTGGTAGAATTGTGGAACGACCTGACAGGTCTTCCCTACCTTCACGGTTTCTGGTGTGTTCGCGAGGATGAACTCAACGCGGAAGAGCTGGCCACCTTAAGATCTGTGGCGCGATCGGGCGTAATGCATATTGGAGACATAGCCGCAGGGTTGAATGTTACCTCCGGCGAAACCGATAGGGTGAACGATTACCTTCAAGCATTCTCCTATGAACTCGGCGATGATGTCATTGATGGACTCAGGGAATTTCTGCACTACGCGTACTATCACGGAGTACTCCCCGATGTTGCAGAAGTTCGTCTCCTTCCATCATCTCCCGGCGTAGATCTTCCGCCCTTATCTGCCAACTGAGCCTCGGATGCGTTGAAACTTTGAGTAAAGATGGGTAGATTGATCCCCGTCCCACTCATGCTTACATCTCTCTACATAAAAAACTACGCCCTAATTGATGAACTCACAGCCGATTTCTCTTCGGGCCTCGTTATCATTACGGGGGAAACTGGCGCCGGGAAATCCATTATCATTGATGCGTTAGGCCTTATTCTCGGCGAACGTGCCAGCGCGGAAGCTGTGCGCAGTGGAGCCGATAAGGCAGTTGTTGAGGCGGCCTTTGGTGTCGCAGGAAACAAGAAGCTCAAGGCCTTTTTCCATGCACAAACTCTTGAGTGGGCGGATACGCTCATTGTTCGCCGTGAGATCTCCCTGCGTGGCCAATCCCGAAGTTTTGTGAATGATTCTCCGGCAACACTTGCACTTTTGAAGGAAGTGGGTGAAATGTTGGTTGACCTTCACGGTCAGCATGAGCACCAGTCATTGCTGCGGAAAGAGACACACGTGGACCTGCTGGACGAGTTTGGCGGACTTTTTGGGATAGTCGCCGGGTTTCAGGCGGGCTTTGCGAAGCTGACTGACATCGGATCGCGGCTCGCCTCACTCAAGGAACGTGAACAGCAATTGCGGGAGAAAAAAGAGCTGTACGGATTCCAGATCCAGGAAATTGATGCAGTGGCACCACTGCACGGGGAGGAGGATAAGCTCGAAGCCGAGCTGAAGATTCTGGAAAACGCCGAGAAATTATTTGCTGCAAGTGGAACACTGTATGAATTGCTCTACAATGGAGAACAATCAGCCCGCGACCTTTTGGCGACGGCAAGAAATCAGATGGCGGCCCTTGCCGGTATTGATAAGCAGTTTGAAGCGGCTGCAAAAGAGTGCGCCTCTGCTGAAGCAATAGTAGGCGAACTCGGCAAGTTTGTGCAGCAATATAATGCACGGGTGGAGTTCAATCCGGAGAGGCTGGAAAACATTCGTGATCGCCTCGGAAAGCTGACCCTCTTGAAACGCAAATATGGCGGTTCCGTGGATGCAGTAATTTCCCATCGCGAAAAGATCGGGCGGGATGTAGATCTCGCAGGAAATTTCGAGGAAAGCCTTGCAGCAATGGAAAAAGAGATGGAACAGCAGCGGAGGGATTGCGGAGTTCTCGCCGCCAAACTTTCCTCCAAGCGTCAGGAAGCGGCAAGAAAGTTGGACAAAGCTGTGGTAGCCGAACTCTCGAAACTTGGAATCAGTAACGGAAATTTTCGTACTACTTTTTCCCGCAACGAGGCAGATGCATCGTTTGATGATGGCCGTTGGTTTGCAGAAGCAGAAGGCAGAAAATTCCGGCTGAACAGCAACGGATGTGATGAGGTTGAGTTTTTTATTTCTACCAACAAGGGAGAAGAGCCCAGGCCTCTCACAAAAGTTGCCTCCGGCGGAGAGATCTCACGCATCATGCTCGCATTGAAAAGCATGCTGGCAAAATCGGACAGGCTTCCTGTACTCATTTTTGATGAAATTGATGTTGGCGTCAGTGGCAGGGTTGCCCAGCAAGTTGGCATGAGCCTCAAAGCGCTCTCTTCGTTTCATCAGGTTATTGCCATAACGCATCTTCCGCAAATTGCCGCACTTGCCGATGCACATTATGTGGTAACAAAGCGCGAGGATGGCGGACGCGCACGGACGACGCTCAGGAAACTTGACCTCGAAGAGCGGGTACGCGAAGTGGCAAAGCTAATGAGCGGTGCAGAGGTGACGGAATCCGGGTTACGAAGCGCGAAAGAGCTTATGAAATTGGCAAAGGCAATCTGAAATGTCGCTGAAAGTCTATAATACCCTTACCCGGAGAAAAGAAGCATTCGCCTCCGAAATGCCCGGCGTTGTCCGCATGTACGTCTGCGGCCCGACTGTGTACGGTCATTCGCACCTCGGACACGCGAAGAGTTATGTTTCATTTGACGTCGTTGTGCGGTATCTCCGTTACACCGGCAACAAGGTGCTGTACGTCCAGAATATTACCGACGTCGGCCATTTGCTGGGCGACGCGGATGAAGGCGAGGATCGATTGCTCAAACAGGGTAAACTCGAGCAAAAGCACCCGATGGAAATTGCCGAGGCATATACGCGAAGCTATTTCGAGGATATGGATGCGCTGAATGTGTTGAGGCCCGATATTTCTCCTCGGGCAACCGGACACATCACCGAGCAGATCGGAATCATCACGAAGCTTTTGGACAAAGGTTTGGCATACGAAACCAACGGTTCCGTGTATTTCAGTGTCGGCGAATTTGCAGGATACGGCAAATTATCCGGAAGAACAGTAGATGAGCTTGAAGCGGGTGCCCGCGTTGAAGTGAAAACCGAGAAACGTCATCCTGCGGACTTTGCGCTTTGGAAAAAAGCCGAGCCGGAACATATCATGCGCTGGCCCAGTCCGTGGGGTGTGGGTTTTCCCGGCTGGCATGTTGAGTGTTCTGCCATGTCTATGAAGTATTTGGGGGAGAGCTTTGACATTCATGGCGGCGGATTGGAGAATCAGTTTCCCCACCATGAATGTGAGATTGCCCAGAGCGAAGGAGCAACAGGCAAACCGTTTGTAAAATACTGGCTTCACAATAATATGGTGACGGTAAACGGCCAGAAAATGGGGAAGTCGTTGGGAAATTTCACGACACTCAAGGATGCATTCAAGAAATGGCGTCCTCAGGTCGTACGCTTTTTCATTCTTCAGAGCCACTACCGAAGCACGTTGGATTTTAGCGCTGAGGCGGTAGAGGGTGCCGCCAAAGGCCTCGAAAGACTCATAAACACGGTGCGCAATATCCGCGAAAGCATGAAAACATCCCCCGCGGGCTCAACCACGACAACAGCGATAAATCTTGATGCTTATAGAACACGCTTCCTTGAGGCCATGGATGACGACTTCAATACACCACAGGCAATTGCGGTTTTGTTTGATGCAGGCAGGGAGATGAATCAACTTCTGGCTTCGGGTGGAGTTGATGCGGCTGTTCTGCAACGGTGGCAAGATTTTTTCAGCGATCTTGGTGGCAGCATTCTTGGAATAACCTTCTCT
>CAZWIN010000092.1:3680-9171 GCA_964633855.1 uncultured Chitinophagales bacterium | reverse complement strand
TCTTCAGCCGGAATACCGGTCATTTTCGATCCTACTTCAAGCAATGTATCCCGCACACCTTCCGCCGCGCGTTTTGCCGCAGAACCACCCATAATTGTTCCGCGTGAAGCAACAGTGGGGCCACCATCAGGTACACGGCTGGTGTTTGTGTTGAGAAATTGAATTCTGTCCATCGAAACACCGAGTACTTCGGCCGCGATCTGCGACATGGATGTTTGCGCACCCTGCCCCATATCCGTAATACCGGACGACACAATAACGCTCCCATCAGTCTGCACGGACACGATCGTTCCCGTCGCATCTGTTCCTTCAGCACCAAGCGACACGCCACGGTAGCTGCATGCCAGCCCGATCCCTCTTCTTTTCGGAGTTGAGGGCAGCCCGTTGTATCGTTCCCACTTCTGCACGAAACCGCTTGCGAGCGCCGCCTTGGAGAGGACTTCTTTCAAACTGACATTGTGGCCAAGAGTTTGGCCGGTTGCAGTAACAGCGCCGCGATCGAAACCATTTTGCAAACGGAGTTCCAGCGGATTCTTGCCAACCTTTTCCGCCAGCTCATCCATCATTGACTCGATTGCAAAATTCACCTGGGGAGAGCCAAACCCGCGCATTGCTCCGGTGTAGTTGTTGTTCGTATGCACCGCATACACATCGGTCTGGACATTGTTGCATAGATACGGCCCGGTTGCCTGAACCACCGAACGCCAGGTGACAAACGGGCTCATGGACGCATAGGCACCACCATCCGCGATACAGCGTATTTCCATTGCAGTTATCCTGCCGTCCGCCCTTGCGCCCCACTTGTAATACATGATGTAGGGATGACGTTTGTAGCTCTCAAGCATGGATTCTTCACGCGTATTCACCATTTTCACCGGCTTGCCGGTGCTTATTGCAAGGAGTCCCGCACGACAGCACATTGAGGTCATTACCTCATCTTTCCCACCGAATGAGCCGCCAAGTGTAGCCTGAACCAGTTGCACCTTGTTAAGATCAAGGTTGAGCGCGGCGGCAACGGAACGGCGTGAGGAAAAGAGATTTTGTATTGAACCTGTAATTTTCACTCCCCCTTGTTCAGCAGGCTCAGCGAGCACTGCTTCAGGCTCAATGGCCGAGTGTTCAATGAACTGTGTCGTAAATTTTCTCTCGATAACGAAATCCGCCTCGGCAAAGCCCTTCTCGATATCACCCTTCCGGACTTTGTGGTGTACGAATGTATTCCTGAATCCGTACTCCGGAGAATCATCATGAATGCGCAATGCATCAGGCTGCATGGCAGCTTCGGGGTCGCAGATCACAGGAAGCGGCTCATATTCCACCTCAATAAGCGAGGTTGCCAATTCGGCAATTTCCCGGGAGCGCGCCGCAACCAGCGCCACTCCATCACCGAGATAACGGACTTTATCCATTGCGAGAACAGCCTGGTTCTGCACCACAATACCGAAGAGCCTGTTGCCGGGAATGTCTTTCGCTGTCAGGACGCACTCAACGCCGGATAATTGCCGGGCTTTTGATGCATCAATCCTCAGAATATTTGCATGGGGGTACTTTGCCCGCAATACTTTTCCGTACAATTGATGAGCAAGATTGTAATCTTCAGCGAACTTTGCGCGGCCCGTGACCTTACCCCATGCATCTACACGGTGCTGCTTTGTTCCAATAATGGTGTGTGTTGTTGTCATGACATTGCTGAAAAAACAACTATGGGCAATTCCCGCCTAACGCTGCATCATTCTACGCCACAGTTTCTTCGCCACTCTCCTCGCTTCATCCAATACTTTTTCTTCGTCTATCCCTACCAGTGCACGATTGAACATCACCCATTGGCCGTTAATCATCGTGTGGACGACCATCCCCGCATTCATGCCGAATAAAAAGTGCCCCTGCACATTGCCCCCATTGAGGGGTGTAGGCGGAACATAGTCGAGCACAATAATATCAGCGGGCGATCCGGGCATCATTGTGCCGAAGTCCTGACCGAAAAACTTTGAAATCAATTTTTGTCCGGCACACAACATTTCCTGCAGCTGCATACCCGGCGCTTTCCGATTGGACTCCTGGTTGCGGAAGAAGGCAAATTTGCTTTCCTCAAACATATCCGCGGGAAACCCATCTGTTCCCAACGCTGAACAACGTCCAAACCAGCCAAGTGGTGCTTGGCCGACAGCATTGTTCATATTGGAACGCGGGTTGTGAATCATCCAGGCCCCTGTGGTATTTATTCGCGCAAGTTCCCTTTTCCCAAGATGAACTCCGTGGGCAAGTATGGATTTGGCAGGGAGAATACCGAAGTGAAAGAGGCGGTCCGCCAACCCGATTCCATGCCTCTTCAAGGCATCATTGGCATCGGCACCGTCTTCCGCAACGTGAATATGTACACCGCTGTCGAGCATGTTCGACAGCCTGCCAAGTTCCTGAAGAGTATCATCTTGAAGAGTAAATGAGGCATGAGCCCCGATCGTACCCCGAAATTGTGAATCGTTTGCCTTCTTGATAACAAACCGCTCGTTCTCCTCGAGCCCTGCATCTCGCCGTCGCCGTCCGCCGCGGTCAGTTGTTTCGTAACAGAGAATCCCGCGCAACCCTATGGAGCCTATCGCGCTTTCTATGTGATCGAGCGACCCCTTGATACAATTGGGAGATGCATGATGGTCAATAAGGGTTGTTGTTCCGTAACGTATTGCTTCCATCCCGCCGACAAGCGCACTATAGTAGATGCTCTCTTCGTCCAGTGACTCATCAAGTTTCCACCAGACTTTCTTAAGAATGTCAACGAAGTTTCTCGGCAAACGTGCCGGCCCCGGCATTCCCCTTGACAAGGCAGAGTACAAATGTGTGTGTGCATTAACCATACCCGGCATGATGAACTTGCCCGCCAGGTCAACAGTCTCTTCCCCTTTGAGCGGGAGAAGGTTGTTCCCCTTTTCAGCAAGAGCGCCTTCACATACCCGCAGATCCACACGCATACACTTGGACGGAAAGAGATCAAGGAGGGTACCATTCTTCAGGAGCATATTACACAGTTTTCCGGGTCATGATGGCGCGCTACCTCTCGTTCAATACTTTCTCCAATGATGTCAGATCGGGGTCAACATCAATCGCTGCACCGGTTGCCTGCTTTGCTGATTGAATGTCCTTCAGCCCGTTGCCCGTAATCACTGCCACGGCAGATTCGTGCGGCTTGACGATTCCATCCGTTACGGCTCTCTTCAACCCGGCAATGCCGGCAACGCCGGCGGGTTCGCCAAACACAGCGCCAAGCTTCGCTGTCACCCGCATTGCCTGAAGGATTTCTTCGTCGGAGACAGCAATCATTTCCCCCTGTGAGGCTTTAATCTCCCTGATTGCCCTTCGCCAGTTGCGAGGCGTCCCGACCGCAATGCTGTCAGCAATGGTATGTGTGGCGGCCGGAACGAGATCTCCACCCTTTCTGAAAGCATCAAGCAACGAATGTGCCCCTTCTGCCTGTACACCCAGTAATCTCGGAAGGCGTTCGATAAAACCCATCCGTTTCATCTCTCGTAATCCTTTTCCTATTCCGCTTACAGTACAACCATCCCCGACGGAAACGATAACCCAATCGGGTATGTCCTTGCCAAACTGTTCGGCAATTTCAAGCCCGGCTGTTTTTTTCCCTTCAACAAGAAACGGATTTGTCCCGCTGTTACGATTGTACCAGCCGAACTTCAGGCACGCTTCTGTACAGAGATCAAACGCCTGTTCATACGTTCCCTGTACTCTCAACACTGTTGCGCCAAAAATCAAAAGCTGCGTCACCTTCGGTTCGGGAGCCCGCGCGGGGACAAAGATGTAACTTTTCAACCCAACCGCGGCCGACAGGCCCGCGAGCGAGGATGCAGCATTTCCGGTGGAAGCACAGGCGATTTTCCCGAAGCCGAACTCCTTCGCTTTCAGTACACCAACGGCACTTGCCCTGTCTTTAAATGAGTTGGTTGGATTCCTTCCATCATCTTTGAGAAAGAGTTCTTTCACCCCAATTTCTTTAGCGAGCCGCGGCACATCATACACAGGAGTCCAACCAATATGGAGGCGGGGAAGAGAAACATCCTGCGAGACAGGAAGAAGAATGCGATACCGCCAGATATCATGAGGCAATGTATTGTCTGCAGGTCGGTGTACATGGGAGGCTATTGCATCGTAGTCATACTGAACATCCAGAATACCCTGCTCGCCGCAGTCAGGACAGGTAAAGGCGTTGCCATATGCAACTGCTGAAGAGCATTTTATGCAATGAAATCCGGTAACATAAGGCGGCTTGCTTGCCGTCATCACTTTTGTCCTCTTGTGGATACTCGCAGAGGACACAGGGCGTGCCACCCTGGATGTGCTATTAGGGTGGATTTTGGGCGGAATTCAGACAAAATGAATCTACGTTTTGGGAAAAACCGGGGGAATTGTCCTAAAACTGAGAAGCGGAAATACAGCTCTTACCAGCCTTCAACATAACTTGCAATTCATACCTCTCGCGGATTGACTTCGTAAGTCAATGTAACAGGATGAATTTTTTATCCGGTTTGTGCTGCCTAACCCATGAACTTCATATAATGCAGCAACATGATCACCAACCGCGGTTTTGGTATTTGACTTGGAACAGGCCGTAGAAAAGAGTAACATAGAGGGTTAAAGAACCAGCATAGAGAGGCATTTTTGGCATTATCTGTTTTCCGAAAGCTCGGTGAGCTTTTCAAGAAATTCATGGGCACAAGTGAAATACCCAAGCCGGGCACAACACATGATGTTACTGCGGAGCTTCCCCGGAGTGCAAACGCAGATGAAGATACGAAGGTACGCTCAAAGGAGCGATCACATCGTGGTCAGGGGCGTCCATACGCAGGACGTCACCCACGAACTCCACGAGTTCCGCGGGAAAAACCTGAATCCGCTGGAGAGCATCACCGCCACGAAACAGAGTGGAGTCCCACAGAATTCAATATCCCCCCTGAACAGGGGAAAGTCCGTTTCCACGACCTCGGCCTTCCACTGGAACTTTTACATGCTATTCACGACCTCGGCTTTCGATACTGTACTCCGATTCAGGCCGGCATTCTTGCGCACACTCTTTCCGGTACTGATGCGACTGGACGGGCACAGACGGGAACCGGAAAAACAGCGGCGTTCCTCATTACTATTCTCGCACATTTCAGCCGTACGCCTGCGCCGAAACCGAGAAGGAAAGGAGCCCCGCGCGCGCTCATCCTCGCACCGACGCGTGAACTTGTTTTACAAATAGAGAAAGACGCCAAATCGCTTTCAAAATATTCGCCGTACAAGGCAATGGCGGTGTTCGGCGGAATGGAGTACGGTAAACAGCAGGACATGCTCACTCATCAGCACATTGATATTGTCGCGGCAACTCCCGGGCGGCTTCTGGATTTCAAAAACAAGCGAAGCATTGACCTCTCAAAAGTAGAAATCCTTGTCATTGATGAAGCGGATCGGATGCTGGACATGGGGTTTATCCCTGATGTTC
>CAZWIN010000092.1:0-3670 GCA_964633855.1 uncultured Chitinophagales bacterium | reverse complement strand
AGAGTACGCCGATGAAAGGCACGCGGCAGACAATGTTCTTCAGTGCCACCCTTTCGCCCGATGTGAATCGCCTCGCAGCCGCATGGACCCGTCAACCGGTACTCGTTGACGTCACACCTCCACAGGAAGTGACGCTCTCAACAATTGATCAGGTTGTGTACATCACCACTGACGACGAGAAATTCACACTACTGTATAATATGATTGTCAAACGCAATCTCGAGCGCGTTATCCTGTTCGCGAACCGGAGGGACGAGACTCAACTACTGAAGGATTCGCTTTCTGCACGTGGCATTCGCTGCGGGTTGCTCTCAGGCGATGTCTCGCAGGAACAACGCGGTAAAACACTGGAGGCTTTTCGCAACGGTAGCTTCAAGGTTCTCGTGGCTACGGATGTAGCGGCACGTGGACTGCACATTGACGGGGTGAGCCATGTCGTGAACTACTCCCTGCCGCGGGACGCGCAGGATTATGTTCATCGCATCGGACGAACAGGACGCGCCGGAGAAAGCGGGATCTCCGTCAGCTTTGCAACGGAAACCGAGGCGTATGAAATTCCCTCAATCGAATCATATATCGGCCGCGAATTGCCCGCAGTGCACCCCGAAGCAGACCTGCTTACTCCTTTGCCTGCACTTGCTGAGGGAACTGTCGAACCTCGCAAAAGAACATCACGTTCCCCGCGAAAGCCGGGTAACCGTACAGGGGCTCGATCCGGACGAAGTGGAAAAAGATCCGGCCCTCGCAACAGGCCCCATACATAGCTCCATTTCCTGTGCACCTGCGGTTACAAAATCATTCTCCTGAGTTCAGGGGCAATGTTCTGCGTCAAAATTTCCACACAAGAACAAGTCCCTGTCCGCCGGGATACACGCCAATACGGGAACCGGTAGCGGCACCGCCCCGGTGCCAATCACAGATGCTGTTGCCGACCAATACTCCCAGGACGGAACCGACGCAAACATCAGAGAACCAATGCTTGTCTTTGTACAGGCGCGCAAAGGGGCCCAATGCTGCAAGCGTGTACAACCCGGCGGATACCCATGGGTGGTCTATTTGCCTGGCAAGGATTGTCGAAAAGGTAAACGCAACCATGGAATGGCCGGAGAAGAAAGAGGCACGATCCTCATCCGTTCCACCAAATAATTTGAACGATGTATTCCCTTCGTTAAGAAGCGGACGGGCCCGTCCGGTGGCAATACTCAACGGGACCTGAAGGATACCAATTGTTGCAACACCCTCAAGCAGCATCTGTCCGGTTTCCCGCATCCACTGATTCTTGAACGCCACTCCTGAAAGGTAGAGCGCAAGGGCAGACGGCCCGGCATAGAACACCGTCGCGTAGGTATTACCGAGCGGCACGATACCATCATCGTTGAACGTACTGTGATTCCGAAGAACCAGGCTGCGCACCTCGTCATCAAGCAGTACTCCAGATCCAAAACCGAGGGTGATTCCTCCGGCAAGCAATGCATCCGTACCATTCCATCGAAGCGGCGAAGAGAGAACAAATCCAACACATTGTGCAGAATTCAATATGTCGTTCGACACTGAACGTTCGTACCCGCTTTCCGGCTGACCGGACAAGGAATCAAGGGATCCTTCCTGTTCATGTAAAGACGCCGCGTCCCGACCATGCAAAGGAGTAAAATTGAGAACCGTCAAGATAACAGCGACGGAGATGGTGTGCAGGGATTTCATCATTGTGCCATTCACAGATCAAGTGAGCGATTAAGTGTGTGTATGATATTAAACTCAATGCCAAAAATCCACGAGTGGCTCTGGTTCGGACGTTGGCATTCCAAGGTTCTATTCTTCATTGCTTCTCACTCAAAATCTGGGCATATTGAAGCAAAATCCTCAGACATCGTCTCCTTGAAAAACATTCTGCTTCCCAACGAATAGCCCAGAGCCACACTTGTTGCTGTAACTCAACTGTCAAAGTATCCAATTCATGAAACTTACAGAACTCACACGCCGGCGCACGTTCGGCATCATCAGCCACCCGGACGCAGGAAAAACCACACTCACGGAAAAATTGCTCCTGTTCGGCGGCGCAATCCGGACAGCCGGAGCCGTGAAAAGTAACAAAATACGAAAGACCGCGACCTCGGACTTTATGGAGATTGAAAAACAGCGCGGTATCTCGGTGGCAACATCAGTCATGGGGTTTGAGTACAACGGGTACAAGGTCAATATCCTTGATACACCGGGCCATAAGGATTTTGCCGAGGACACCTACAGGACACTCACCGCCGTTGATAGCGTGATTTTGGTTGTTGATTGTGTGAAAGGCGTTGAGGAACAGACGCGCAAACTGATGGACGTTTGCCGTATGCGAAGCACACCGGTGATTGTGTTCATCAACAAGCTTGATCGTGAAGGCCGCGACCCGTTTAGCCTCCTGGATGAACTGGAACACGAACTCGGGATACACACACGGCCGCTGACGTGGCCGATCGGCATCGGTGCGCGCTTCCAGGGTGTGTACAACCTGCACAGCGGTCAACTCGAACTTTTTTCGCCGAGCAAAACCACAATTTCAGATGACATCATTGCCATCGATGACCTTGCCAGTCCGCTGCTTGACGAGCACCTTGGAACGAATGCCGCCGCAAAACTCCGAGAGGATACCGGGCTCATTGAAGGCGTCTACGCCCCGTTCAATGAGAGCCACTACCGCGACGGCTATCTTGCCCCCGTCTTCTTTGGCAGTGCCATCAACAATTTTGGCGTGAGAGAACTTCTCGACACGTTTGTGGCAATCGCACCTTCGCCCCAAGCTAGAGAGACAACAACCAGAAGAGTTGAACCGGAGGAAAGTACTTTCAGCGGGTTTGTATTCAAGATACACGCAAACCTCGACCCGAATCACCGCGACAGGATTGCTTTTTGCCGTGTCTGTTCCGGCAAGTTCGAACGCGGGAAATTCTACTATCACACCCGGATCGAAAAGGAACTCCGTTTCGCTACGCCGACAAGTTTTATGGCTAATGAAAAGAGTATTGTTGAGGAGGCATGGCCGGGGGATGTAGTCGGGTTGTACGATACCGGAAATTTCAAGATCGGCGATACGCTGACTGATGGTGAACATCTGCAGTTCAAAGGTATACCGAGTTTTTCACCTGAGATTTTCAAAGGCGTGCTGAACCGCGATCCTTTCAAGTCCAAACAACTGGACAAAGGTATCCGCCAGCTGACCGACGAGGGTGTTGCACAACTCTTCATTCAGCAACCCGGCAACATCAAGATTGTTGGCACTGTGGGTGAGTTGCAATTCGAAGTGATTCAATTCAGGGTCCTGCAGGAGTATGGTGCGCAATGCGATTTTGAGCGGTTGAACATCTTCAAAGCATGCTGGTTTACATCGGATAATACCCAACAACTCGAACGCTTCATGACGCTTCAGAAGAGGCACATTGCGTTCGACAGGGATGACCATCCTGTTTTTCTCGCCGAAGGGGCATGGTCACTCAAAGCCGCGCAGGACATGTTCCCCGATATTGAGTTTCATTTCACATCGGAATTTAAGGGCGACACGTCGAACGCAATAGAGAAAAGTGCGTCTGGGGGGCAAGCACGATAACCTGCAAAAGAATCCAAACATGCAGGATGGTCGGGGCGACAGGATTCGAACCTGCGACTTCTTGCTCCCAAAGCAAGCGCTCTA
>CAZWIN010000091.1:0-9185 GCA_964633855.1 uncultured Chitinophagales bacterium | reverse complement strand
TATCTCGATACACACCCGGCTGCGCGTGAAGAATATGATGCGTTGACCAGGCTTGGTAATTTGCTCCGTTCCGCGGGACAGGTTGACCCTCCCAATACGCTGAAAGCAAATATCCTCAATTCCATTCCCACACAGAAAAAAGAAAAACACATCATCCATTCATTTCAATCATTTGTGGAGGTATTTATGTCCCACCCTCTCGGAAATTTCACCAGGGAACGGAAATGGTCGTTCATTTTTGGAGGAGCAGTCGTGGCGATACTTGCCATTGTCTATGTTTCTTCACAGTACCCACCGCCTTCAACGGACACAGTTGAAGGAACCATCGGCGCGGCGAAGAAATACAGAAACGAGCAGATGACCGAAAAGGATATTGCCTTGCAGAATCCGGAGATCCAAAGAATTCTGCAGAGTGACAAAATTCAGATGCTGTTGAACAACAAGGCATTTCAATCTGCGCTCTCTTCCGCTTCTTTTGCCTCGGCACTTTCCAATCCTGCGTTTGCCGCTGCATTGACCAACCAGGCATTTGCGGCTGCATTGGCAAACCAGGCGTTTACGGCTGCCCTCTCCAATCAGGCCTTTGCTTCAGCGTTGGCGAAGCCGGAGGTTGTAGCAGCTCTGAGGAGCCCAGAAGTCGCAGCAGCATTAAAGAACCCGGATGTTGCAGCAGCTTTGAGGAATCCGGATGTAGCGGCAGCGTTACGGACTCCTGAAGTCGCGGCAGCGTTGAAGAGCGCCGACGTTGCGGCAGCCCTGAAGAGTGCTGATGTTGCGGCAGCCTTGCGTAGCCCTGAAGTTGCAGCAGCGTTGAAGAGCGCCGATGTCGTGGCTGCACTGAAGGTTCCTGACGTTGCGGCGGCCCTGAAGAGTGCTGACGTTGCGGCGGCGTTGAAGAGCGCCGATGTGGCAGCAGCCCTGAAGAGTGCTGACGTTGCGGCGGCATTGAAGAACCCCGATGTTGCAGCAGCTCTGAAGAGCCCTGATGTTGCAGCGGCCTTGAAAAGCCCTGATGTGGTGGCGGCACTGAGAACCCCTGATGTCCTCGCAGCCTTGAAAACACCTGATGTCGCAGCAGCCCTACAGAGTGCTGATGTCGCAGCGGCGTTGAGGGCGCCCGAGGTACAGGCTGCGCTCTCTTCATCTGCATTGCAGGCAGCACTGAAACAGTCCGAAATCAAATCGGTATTAACCAGCGCCGAAATGCGCAGTGCATTGAGCAACTCGGCAATGCGTGAAGCCCTGACCAACGCAGCCCTGAAAATGGCCGAAATGCAGTATAAGTAGCTTTTGCAGTAGTTGTTGTATGGTTCAAGAGAGAGAGAGGAAGATGCCGCTGCAACGAGCGGCATCTTTATTTTCTACACCTTCTCTATTGCATTTATGACGAATAAGGATGATGTTTAGTTAAAGCATTCCTGTGTAAAGTCCTGAATGTAAGACTGCCCTTTCCCAAGACGATAACTCCTGTGAAAAAGCTCTGTCCTTTTCTGTTCCAGCTTGCAGTAATTGGCGCAATCATGATGCTGGTTCCATCGCAGAGAGCGGTGGGACAGTTGTATACCTTCAGGGCGCAGGATATGCGGCTGGTCTATTACACCAGGGCCCACGAGTACATCGTTCCCCACCTTGCGCGTTGTTTTCAGAACTCACTGAGTTTCCACCGGAAGGCATTTGAGTATTCTCCATCAGAACCGGTGACGGTTATTCTCCAGGATTTCGGGGACTTTGCCTCCGGTGGAGCCAACACAGTTCCATTCAACCTGATGGGCATAGGCATAGCGCCGTTCGATTATGTCTACGAGACCATGCCTGCCGAAGAGAGAATGAATCTGATGATGATTCATGAGATGGCCCATATCGCCACCATGGATAAAGCATCCCCGCAGGATCAGTTCTTTCGGTCGGTGTTCTTCGGCAAGGTTGCTCCTGTTTCCGATTCGCCCCCTTCGATGCTCTATGCATATCTCACGGCTCCCCGGTGGTACGCTCCGCGTTGGTTTATTGAATCCATAGCGGTGTTCATGGAGACATGGATGGCGGGAGGGCTGGGGCGTGCTCTTGGTGCGTATGATGAGATGGTGTTCCGGACGATGGTGCGGGACAGCAGTTATATCTACGATGTCGTTGGCCTTGAGGCAGAAGGGACAAAGGTGGATTTCCAGGTCGGTGCAAATTCCTATCTGTACGGTACCCGATTTGTCAGCTACCTTGCACTGCAGTACGGCCCCGGCAAGCTCATGGAATGGTTTCGCCAGACGGATTCCAGCAGGAGCTATTTTGCTTCACAGTTTACACATGTGTACGGCACTTCTCTTGATGATGAATGGCAGCAATGGATCAGGTGGGAACACTCGTGGCAGCAGGCAAACCTCGATTCTCTCAGACGGTATCCGCGTACTCCATACCGCATGATTACCAACAGCGCTCTTGGGGCAGTTTCACGGGCATATTACGATGAAACACATGGACGGCTCATTGCGGCGGTGAATTCACCCGGACAAACACCGCATCTTGCTGCGCTTGATATCCGGACGGGAGCCATTGAAAAACTCCAGAGTGTGCGCGACGGAGCTCTCTTCTATGTCGCTTCGCTGGCGTATAACCCAGCAACCCGGACGATATTCTATTCGACCGACAACAACCATTGGCGCGACCTGAATTGCCTGAACCTGGATACCGGCGAATCCCGCCTGTTGATGAAGGACGGAAGGGCCGGAGATTTTACTTTTAACGGGTCTGACAGTTCCCTCTGGGGAGTGAGGCATTACAACGGTATCTCGACAATCGTCAGGATTCCCTTTCCGTACAGCGAGTGGAACCAGATATATTCCTTTGATTACGGCAAAGATGTATTTGATATTGATATCTCGCCTGATGGAAAGTCTCTCATCGGCGCAGTTGCTGAAGTCACCGGGCGTCAGTCATTGGTGCGCTGGGATGTCGACAGCCTCCGGGCGGGCAACAGTTCGTATGAAATGCTGTACGATTTTGGCAACAGCACTCCGGCCAATTTTGTCTTTTCCCGGGATGGGAGTTTTCTCTATGGCAGTTCATATTACAGTGGAGTTTCCAACATTGTCCGGTATGACATTCATCTCAAGAAAATGGAATGGATCAGCAATGCAGAGACGGGGCTCTTCAGGCCTGTTCCGGTATCCGATGATTCATTGATTGCATTTCATTATTCAGGGAAAGGTTTTGTTCCGGTCATGATACCAAACCGGACCGTCGAGGATGTGAGTGCAATAAAGTACCTCGGCCAGGAAGTGATAGAGAAGTACCCTGAATTGCAATCGTGGGCGTTGAAGCCGCCTTCTCCTGATGTGGTTCATCTTGATACCGCGGGAGCAACGGGTGAGTACAAGCCCATGGCAAATATCCAACTGGCTTCAGCATACCCGGTTGTGGAGGGCTTCAAGAAGTTTCCTGCCTACGGTATGCGTTTCAACCTTTCAGACCCAACGCTTATTCACTCTATGGATATCACACTTTCATACTCGCCGAATCGGCTCTTGCAGAATGAAGAAAGGTTCCATGCGAATCTCAACTACAGTTTTTGGGAATGGAAACTAAGCGGCTCGTACAATGGCGGGGATTTCTATGACCTGTTTGGGCCGACTCGTTCAAGCAGGAAAGGATACTTTCTCCGCCTGCAATACAAGAACTACTTCATTAATGAAGAGCCAAAGGTATTGAGCTACTCGCTTTCGCTTGCCACATACGGGAACCTCGAGCGGCTTCCTGATTTCCAGAATGTGGCAACTTCATTTGACAGGTTTGATATACTGAATGCTGGGCTAAGCTATGCCGATCTTTACCGGTCGCTTGGAGCAGTGGATAACGAAGGAGGGTTCCAGTGGCAGGCGGGATCGTTTACAACGCATGTCAACAACAGGTTCTTTCCAAGGTTTAATGCCAGCCTTGCATACGGATTCCTGCTTCCGTGGGATCATTCCTCACTATGGCTGCGCGCTTCAGGAGGGTATTCGCCGGGGGAGCGTACAGAGCCGTTTGCGAACTTCTTTTTCGGTGGATTCGGGAATAACTGGATTGACCATCAGGATATCCGCCGTTACAGGGAGTATTACAGCTTTCCGGGTGTTGAGCTGAACGCGATAGGAGGGACAACATATGGAAAAGGAATGCTGGAATGGACTTTGCCGCCCCTCAGGTTCCGCCGGCTGGGTTTCACCCAGTTGTACTGTAATTGGGCGCGGCTCGCGCTATTTTCATCGGGGATTGTTGCAAACCCTGACAGCAAACCCGACCGGCGCATTTTTGCCAATGCAGGCGGTCAACTGGATTTTCGGTTGGTATTCATTTCATCGCTTGAGTCAACCCTCTCTCTTGGTTATGCCTGGGCATTCGAACAGGGGCAGACGACCGGGACGGAGTTCATGATCTCTTTGAGAATTCCAAGATAGATGTTGCCGCTTCTCTGCCCGTCGCGATTTCCGTTTCACCTCCACTTCCACAGTAGTGCCGCATGACAGGCCTCCTCATACGTTTGTTGACGAGCATACCTCCGGTGGTGTTGTTTCTTGCGGCCCTGATATTCCTTGATAGTTACAAGCTTGTCACAAAGCGTTCGATAATCACGGCGCTTGGTGCGGGGTGCATCGCGGCCTTTGCCGCAATGGCATTGAACCAGTTGGCCCTTTCGGGAGAGCTGATTGCAGAGACGACATACATCAGATATTGTTCGCCGTTTGTTGAAGAAAGCCTGAAGGCTATGTATGTGGTCTACCTGATTCGTTCAAAAAAAACCGGCTTTATGGTGGATGCTGCGATTCATGGCTTTGCAATCGGGACAGGGTTTGCACTTGCAGAGAATATCTACTATCTGCAGTCGTTGCAGGATATCAATCCCATGGTCTGGCTCATCCGGGGATTCGGCACGGCGATTATGCACGGAGGCACAACGGCAATGTTCGCCGTGATGGCCAAGAACGCATCCGATGTTCGTGGGAATGAAGGGGTATTGGCGTTCCTTCCCGGCTTTGGTGCGGCGTACATCATCCATTCACTCTTCAATCATTTTATCCTTCCGCCTCTTATCTCCACAGTGATAATTCTCATTACTCTTCCGCTAGTGCTGGTGGCAGTATTTAAGCGGAGTGAACAATCGGCGCGGGACTGGCTTGGAGTGGGGTTTGATACCGATGTGCAGTTGCTTGAGGTGATAACGAAAGGCGAGGTTGGGACGACGAGGGTGGGAGCTTACCTGCATACGCTGCAGGATAGATTCCGTCCGGAGGTTGTGGCGGACCTGCTGTGCTATCTGAGGATTTACCTTGAACTCTCCGTTCAGGCAAAGGGCATACTGCTGATGCGCGAGGCAGGATTCGATGTGCCGCCCGACCCGGCAATTGCAGAGCAATTTGCTGAGCTGAAGTATCTTGAACAGAGCATCGGTAAAACAGGACAACTCGCCCTTGCGCCATTCATTCACAGTAGCAGCCGCGAACTGTGGCAATTGCACATGCTGAAGAACGCATAGCATCATAGCAGAAGTACACAATCACCTTACCCTTTTCCTCCTTCCACGTCCCTTTTTCACTGCCGGTGGGTTCCGTCCGTTGGAGTGTTGAACACCGTTCACAGCCAAGCCAAGCGCCTTTCTTGCCATTGCCACATTCCCGCCGTGACGTTCAATCGCCCGCATCAGAAGAAATTTCTTGATACGGGCCATGCCGACGTCAATCGAGAATTCCTTGCCACCGATGATGCAGTTGATCATTGAAAGCAGTTCCTGGTGCTCGTGTGCAGTAGCGGAGTCGTACATGAGCATACTGGCCCTCTCTTGTTGTGGCTCTATCCATGAAGACCTCTCTCGGGGCCTAATCTAAGCCCGGAGGATGCCCCTGTTGTCATGGAATTGTCAGAAGAAAGTAAAGAATGGTCACAGGAGCGGAGAAGGGTCAGGCCTTGAACTTGTAGCCCGCTGTATGGATGGTGAGAATGTACTTCGGCGTGGACCGGTCGGGCTCGAGTTTCTTCCTGAGGGCAAGTATGCAATTATCCACAGTGCGTGTTGTTGGAAAATGGTTGTATCCCCAAACTGCATTTAACAGCGCTTCGCGTGTGACGACCTCTCCTTCGTGCAGCACCAGAAACTTCAATACGTCAAATTCCTTGACTGTCAGGTCAATGGGTGCATCTCCACGGAAGAGTTCCTGCTTCCTGAGGTCGAGGCGGAATTCTCCAAACCTGTATTCCTCCGCCTCCGCTCCCGCTGCCGTACGCCGCAGCAGCGCCCGGATGCGCGCAAGGAGCTCACGGCTGCTGAAGGGCTTGGTGAGATAGTCATCGGCGCCGAGTTCCAGCCCGAGGACGACATCCACTTCGTTCGATTTGCTGGTGAGCATGATGACGGGTTTGCGTATTCCCTTGCTGCGGAGATCGGCACACACCTGTTCGCCGTTCTTTCCGGGAAGAACCAGGTCAAGGATGATGAGATCCACATCCTGCTGAAGAGCCATATCAAACCCCTGCGTGCCGGATGAAGCCTCCACTACTGCAAAATGTTCAAGCAGCAGCATTTCCCGTATTCCACGCCTGATGGAAGCGTCGTCTTCGATGATGAGTATTCTGCTCATGCCGGGGGTGAATATCGTGGGAGGTGGATGCTGATGGTAGTGCCGCAGGTTGGTTCGCTTTTGACTTCGATGTTCCCTCCGTGAGCATTGACAATGTGTTTGACAAGGGGCAGGCCGAGGCCCCAGCCCGTGGTGTGTCCCCGCCTGATGGGCTCCCTGTAGAACATGTCAAACAACTGGGGCTGAACGGAAGCGGGTATTCCCACACCAAAATCCTGCACTTCAACAATGCAGTGTGTTGCACACTGCTTCAGGCGGAGAACAATTTCCTTCCGGTTGTCTGAATATTTGATTGCATTATCCACCAGGTTGCCCAGTGCGACACCAAGGGCATCGGCGTCAGCATGAATTACGATTTCCTTATGGGGCAGAACAATGTCAATCGAGAAACCATTCTTGTTCAACTCGTATTCGAACCGTTTTGCTACTTCCTTGAGGATGATTCCGGCGTTCACCGGCGCAAGATGATACTGTTTGCGATTCGCTTCGATGCTTGAGGCGTTTAGAATATTGGTGACCATTCTGTTCAATCTCTCTACTTCGCCTTCGATGACATGAAGCGACTCCTGCTGCTTTTCGTTGAACGGTTCGCCCTGCTTTTCCAGAAGTTCTGCAAATACCCTGATGGAAGTAAGCGGGGTGCGAAATTCGTGCGAGACAAAGGAGACAAAGTCCGATTTGAGTTCGCTCATCTTTGCAAGCCGTTCGGATTCTGCTTGTTCGCGGCGGAGTTTGTCTTCGAGCAGAATACGATCAACAGTCAGGCCGGCCTGCAATGCAACACTCTTGAACAAATCAACATCCTCGGCACTGAACCGGGCGCCTGAACGCCTGTACCCGAGTGCAATGAGTCCCTGTACGCCGGCAGTAGCAGAGCGTATGGGGAAGAAGAGGGCAATGCCGGCGGGCTCAGCAAGAGTATTCGCAACGGGAGCACACGATACGCCAGGCTCGACGCAATCAGGCCGACAGATAAGTGCACCCTCTGATTGTTCAGTCTTGAGTATTTCATTCACAACTATGAATAGCTTCTTCTCTTCAAAACGCTCATTTGCAACAACAGCGGGTAAGTGTTCATGGGAATGAAGAGCAATGACGGCAATGCGCTCGACCGGAACAAGCCGTTGTGTTTCCCTGATGACCATTGCTCCAAGGGAGGGAAGATCCGTACTTGTTTTCAAGAGTTCGAGCAATCTTCCTGTTGAAGTGCGGAAATCATACTGGACACGGAAAAAACGCTCATCTACGAACTTGTACACTGTTTTGCGTAACGGTTCAAACAGGAGGGCAGTGGCAATAGCCGCACCGGCTGAGGTGATTCCGGAGGAGAGGCCGAAGACCTCACCGATGATACCGACGAGCAGGGCATATGCTATGACAATGGCCGCAATCACCAGCGCATAGGTGGTGGACCTGCGGATGAGCAGTTCAATGTTAAATGCCTGATACCGCACGATGGCAATCACAAACGAAAGCGGAACTGCGCCAAGAGGGATGAGGGTGTATTCTTCAGGGATACTCCACTTGGGGGCAACAAGATCCGGTACAGCGGTGAATAAAAGAAACGGCATCGGCCCGACGATGCATCCGGCAAGTATCCACTGCATTTTCTTCCGTTCATCCGGTTGGTGTGCAGCGCGGAAGGCACGCACCAGGACCGCAAGTGCGGTGATGATGTAGAGGAGAACAACAACATGAAAAACCTCGAACCAGATACGAAATTGCCGATAAGTGTGAACATCATCTCCGGTTGCAGATAAGGCATGAAGGGTTGCCGTGACAACAAGGACTACGGCCCCGGGCGCAAGCCGAACCATGAACAACCGTGATGCTGTTGCCGGAGATGGTGTTGGAAAATAGGAAACAAGCAGATAAAAAAAGGTCGCCACTCCCATGTATCCGGTGAAGAAGAGAGTATTCCCGAGTGCGGGCAGCACCGTTCCCGTTATGCCACCTTCCCATGCGGTAATCACAGAAACAGCAAGAGCGATCATCGCCCAATGAGCGTAAATGGTTGAAGCATCCTTTGAGCGTTTCATCAGAAGAAATACGGCAAGGAGCCAGGTCAGACATCCTGTTATGATGACAAAGAGCAGATACCCCCGGGTGTGCATGGGAGGAAGCTGAATCGTTGCAGTTGCCGGTATGCCACCGCGGTTAACAGAAAGAGCAATATCCCCGATTGTAACAGAGTGCGCAAGCCGGTACTCCACATCCCACACAGATTGTACCGATACTCCGTTCCATGCTGTAATGATATCTCCCTGCTGAACAAGAGGGGCATGCCCGGGCTCAGTAATGGTGTATATTTGCGGCGTTGAGTTCGTGTGGGAAAATATGAACGGCAGTTTTGGGCGGACAGCAAGAGAAGGAATACGTGCCATGCAACAGGCAAGGAGAAGGGCATCTATGATGAGGATTATTCCGGTACGCATACGGAAAAGCGGAAATGATAGCCCTCGCTGGTGTGTAAAAGAACTGCGAGGAAAGATAAATTCATTTTTGGAGAGTGTCAAGCGAAGGGGAGAGATGAAAAGTGAATCGTGAAGGGTGAAAAGTGATGCGTGATGTGCGGTTTGAGGG